>JAZDLB010000219.1:0-2822 GCA_043802565.1 Candidatus Zixiibacteriota bacterium
TCCCATTCGAAGGTAAGTGGAATTCTTTCTGGTGGGAGTGTAATTCTGAAGCCTTCATCCGGCGCCCATCTTGCAGCTATATTTGCATAAAGATAGTAGCCGAGCAAACCTTGTAGTGAATCATCTGCAACCTCAAATATTTTTAATATTTCAGGGTTTCTTGCCATTTCCAGAGCTCCTTTTTAGGATGATAAAAAAGAAAGAAACGTCAGGGATAAACCCTGACGCTACGAAGTACAAACTTCATCTTTTCCCCTCTAAAATTATTACAAACTCACCTCTCGGCTTGGAAGTTTCATAGTGTTCCTTTATTTCAGATAAATTGCCCCTTCTTACTTCCTCGAACTTTTTGGTCAACTCCCGGGCTATACAGGCTCTTCTATCACCGAATATACTTAAAAGGTCACTCAAGGTTTCCAAAAATCGATGAGGAGACTCATAAAAGATCAGAGTCCTTTTCTCATCTATTAGCTCTGTAATTCTTTTTTTTCTTCTTCCCACTTTAGCAGGAAGAAAACCTTCAAATACAAATTTATCTGTAGGAAGACCTGAGATTATCAAGGCTGAGACGAAAGCTGTAGGTCCCGGTACAGATTCCACCCTGATCCCCTCCTGAATGGCTAACTTAACTAAAAGAAAAGCCGGATCAGAAATCCCCGGAGTGCCCGCATCCGAGACCAGAGCGATGGAGTTGCCAACTCTCAATTCCTGAATCAATGAATGAACTTTTTGTTCTTTATTAAAATCATGATAGCTGGTAAGACGATTGGAAATGGAATAATTTTTAAGGAGAATCCCGGTTTTCCTGGTATCCTCGGCGGCAATTAGATTAACTTCTTTTAAAATCCTCAGAGCTCTTAAAGTTATATCCTCTAAGTTACCTATAGGAGTGCTGACCAGATAGAGGGTCCCTGAATTTCTCAGTTCTTGATTCATCCGTATTTTTTAATTTTTAAGCTATCAGGGCATTTTTAGTAGGAACCCAGTCATCCTTCTTCTTCTCTAAGGGAATCATTCCCCTCTTCTTATATCCCCAGAAAAGTTGATAAAGATAAGGCAGACCTAATTGAAAAATTTTCTTAGGCCTTAAGTAAAAGGAAAGATAAGCCCTGATGATTAGTCTTTGCAACTCCTTAGGAGTAATCTTGTCCAGACTCATAACCGGCTGTCCACCCCAGAAGATCTCCCAGTTATCAGTTAAAAGCTTATCTTTTACTGCATCGTAAAGCCGGGTTCCTGGATAGGGGGTTAAAATGGAGAACTGGGCATAAGCTGGGTTAAGTTTTTTAGCAAAGCGGATGGTTTCTTTAACCATCTTTTTACTCTCATCTAATCCTCCGATTATAAAGCTTCCCCAGACATCGATCTTGTTTTTCTTTAGAATCTCCATCCCTTTGAAAACAGTGTCCACCTCTAAATTTTTACCGAAGCCATCTAAGGTCTCCTGATTAGCACTCTCAAATCCGATAAAAACCTGTTTTAGCCCGGCTTTGCTCATCATCTCGACCATCTTTTCATTCTTTACGATAGTATCAATTCTGGAAAAAGCCCACCATTCTAAATCCCATCCCTTTTGTAATATCTTTTCACAAAAATCTATAACCCTAAATGGGTTTAATGTAAAATTATCATCCAGGAAGGCTATGGCTCGATAACCATAACGATGGTAAAGAATCGAGACTTCTTCTATGATATTCTCAACTGATCTGGTTCTCCATTTTATCCCGGAGAATTCGGAACAGGAACAGAAATCACAATTAAAAGGACATCCCCTTGAGGTTACCATTGTAGCGCTGAACCTTTTTCCCATATTAAGAGTATAAAGGTTCAAAGGCAGAAGGTCCCTGGCAGGAAAAGGCAGAAAATCCAGATTTTGAATATAGGGGCGAGGAGGATTTTTATCCCAGGTGCCGTTATTACGGTAGGACAGCCCCTTTACCTTCTCAAATTCCCCTCCATTTCCTAACGTCTCCACTAAATCTAAGATACCGTATTCACCCTCCCCTCTTATCACGTAGTCAACAAAATCAGAGGTCAAAATCTCCTCATCGAAAAAAGTAGCATGCGGCCCACCCATCACTACTTTTACCTTGTGTCTTTTAGCCGCACGAGCGATCTTCTGGGAGACAGGATATCGTGTGGTATCAACTGAAATTCCAACTAAGTCGAAATCCTGATACGGAAGAAATCGGTAATCAAAAGACTCCACATTCAAATCCACAATTCTCACTTCATGCTTTTTCTCTCTTAAGATGCTGGCTAAATAAGCCAGGCCTAAAGGGGGAAGCTTGAGACCAATCCGGTGATAGAAGTTTATCGCCGGAGGGTTAATTAAAAGTATCTTCGTCTTGCTCTCCTTCTCTAAATTGTTTGAAAATTTCTATTAATCAAATCTTCAAACTCAAAATCTTTTTCCTTAAGGTCTGGTTTATTTCTGCAGGATAGCGCCGAGAGAAATTATCAGAGAATATTTCTTACTTCATATACGGATTCATATTCAGAAAACCATATCCTTCCTTATAATTATATTTATAATATCAAAAAATTGAATGTTTTGCAAATAAAATTTGAAACTTTTTTTAATTGTATCTAATATTGAATAAAAAAGTAGTGCCAGGCCTCAAGGTCTTGAGACTTCAGGCTTTCAAAAAATGTTAGGGGCGGGAATACCCCTCCCTCTAAAAAATATCTTAGATCGCATTGAATCAATTAGCAGGATAACTAAGCATAAAGGGAAACAAAAAGAAACTAACCTCATGAATTGCCCCTACCCATCCATTCGGTAGGTCAGACATTCCTGTCTGACAAGATGAAAAAAAAGG
>JAZDLB010000220.1:0-2829 GCA_043802565.1 Candidatus Zixiibacteriota bacterium
TTGTCAAAATAATAGGAGTTTTCGATTTGCGATTTGGCTTTTTCTATTTCTTCTTTCGGGACTTCTTCCTGCCATAATTTGCTCAATTCTTTAAAGATTATCTCTACGACCTTTCTTTCATTATCAGGGCTCAGCTGGGTATAGATCTCAAAAAGCCCGGGATCTCTTCTCTGGTCCACATAAGAATTTACAAAATGAACTAAGTTATTTTCCTTTTTCAGAACTTGATAGAGCCTGGAGCTTTCACCCCGGGTTAAGATCGCTTTTAGTACATCTAAAACTGGTATGTCAGGATGAGTCGCTTCCGGAATATGAAATCCAATACAGAGATTACTGGAACCTGTTTTCATTCTTTTAAATGCCTGCCTGAATTTAGTCTGCTCAGGCTCTACTTTACCTGATTCAAATGATTCTTTTCCCTGGGGATATTTTCCGAAAAGCGATTTTATCTTTGCCATCATCTCCTCTGTATTAAAATCACCTACAATTGCCATTACCATCTGATTTGGCACATATCTTTCCTGATAAAAAGTTTTGAATCGGTCTAAATTAGCAGTTTTTATAACCTCTCTGGAGCCAATAATCGTCTGCCCATAGGGATGAACCAAAAAGGCATTTTTTTCTAAAAGCTGCCAGACTGCATCATCCGGTCTATCCTCATCCATATTATATTCTTCGATGACCACCTGTCTTTCAGCTTCTATTTTCTCCTGGGTTACTTTTAAATCCATAACTGCATCCGCATATCTCCATAAAGCCTCATCTAAATTTTCCTTGGGAGTAACTATGTAATAACAGGTAACATCCTCGCTGGTGTACCCGAAAAACTCTCCTAAGCTCTGAAAAGCCTTTCTGGTTTCCAGTTCAGCTTGTTTATCAGTTCCACCCCTGAAGATTAAATGCTCATAGTAATGACTGAGACCGCTCAATTCCGGAGTTTCGGTCCTGCTTCCACCTTTTACAAAAATATTAATAGCAATCAAATTCTTCGAATGTTCCTCTTTGGTTATTACCTGCATTCCGTTATCTAAAAAATGAACCTTAACCGGTGAGCCGGGAAGAGCAAAAGATAGGATGGGGAGGAAAATAAGAATAATAAGAAAGGAAATTACACTTTTTTTGCTCAGTGAGGATTTTATCATCCTCGCTAATTTCCTTCTTGTAAATGATAACATCCACAAAGAGCACAAACATAAAAAAAGAATTGCACTTCTGAAAATCTTTAAATTTGACACAGATACCTCCTTTGAATCAATATTTATAATTTATCCGCTTATTGACACTATAGTTTTCTCACATGTCATTGCGAGCGTCTGAAAAGAGCGAAGCAATCTGCTTACTCTATGAAGATTGCTTCGTCGTTCTACGAACTCCTCGCAATGACACACAGTAAATCTTAGAACAGATCCATCATTCCTATATGAAAAGCATCTCCATATTTTTCCTCGAATTCTACTTTATCTAATTTCTTAACCATTACAACTCCGTGATCACCTTCTTCAATCCGGTATCCTCTATCTTTATAAATTTCTAAAAGTTTTTTATCTGTGATCATTCGGTCAATTACACCGTTAGGTGCAAAGGCTTCCACCTGGTCAAGTAATTTATGGTAAGTCCGTTCATCCAGGCTGACTAATTCCATAATCCTTGCGACCTCTCTGGGACCTCCTACCAAGGCGTAACCGTTTTCTACCCGAATCGATTTTTTCTCATCGAAACGTGTCCGTTCAGAGAAAAGTTTTAAGAAATCTTTCTGTCTTGCTACAAAGCCGGTCTTATCCTTGACATACTCCTGATAGATATTAAAGATTTTAGCTGAATCTAACCCTGTTTCAGATTTCATTTCAGGTTTCACTTCATTAAATACCTTATAAGCCTCAGGGTATAGGTTCACTTTCTCCACTTCGACATAGCCCATCTTCACATAGATTGCATAAGCGATTATGGTCCGGCTGGTAACCAGAAAAGAAAAATTGTATTTTTTCTCTTGAAAATACTGATGTGCTCTATCCATCAGGGTTTTGCAGATCCCTCTTTTAGCGAAACGAGGACTGGTCGCCACGCACCAGATTCCTCCTACAGTCTCTTCATTCCCGGAAACTGTCCTTGTTGGAATGTCCATCACACCTACAAAACCTGCTAAATTACCATTTTCAACTGCACAGAATCCTACCGGGCCGTTTTTTAGCCGGATATCTAAGTTGATTATTTTTTCAAGTTGAGAAGGAGAGAGGGGCCACCAGAAAGACTGGTCCATCAGCAACATAAAACTATCTTTGGGCTCTAACTGGCGATAGGTAACTATTTTCATTTTTAAAACTCCTTATTTTTGAAAAGAATATCTGAAGGAAAAAAGGTTAAGTCAAGATGAAAAATGACAGATGGCGGATAAAAGAGTAGCGTCCGAGTTTGTCCCGGACGGAAAAAAAGAGACGCATGCGATGCGTCTCTACAACCTCATATTTTCCTGCAAACTAATTCCCCTCTTCCAATTTGGTATTCCCGCGTTGCACTCAAGGCGGGCAATCTTACCCACATTGGGGGCAACGTGGGTTTACCGAAAGAAAGAAACTCACGCCCTCAAGTGGGAAGCATACCCAGGTTGGGGGCAACCTGGGTCTACCGAGTTCCCCTCTCCCCTTGTGGGAGAGGGTTAGGGAGAGGGGTCACCCTCCCCTTGCCTCTCCCATCGAGGGAGGAGGAAATAATGTATCCTTTTTCTATACTGTATATTCTTTTAAGTTAAAGAGTTGACATTTAATTTTAAAGATTTTATATTAAGGCTCAACTTGTGGAGTTTTTTGTATGTGGTATAATCGTTTAGGGTTT
>JAZDLB010000221.1:0-2444 GCA_043802565.1 Candidatus Zixiibacteriota bacterium
AGGTTTATTTCATTCCGTCGCTCATTTAGATGGGTTCAAGAAGTATGCCCTTGGTTATTATGGAGAAAAGCTTTTAAAGGCAGAAAGAATTTGGATAGGTCCAGTTTTACAGGAACTGAAAAACAAGAAGGTCGGCATTGAGCTTAATACTGGCTGGTTCAAAAAGGGGAAGAGGAGCTTTTTCCCGGAAGAATATATTTTAAAATCGGCAACTGATTTAGGAATAAACATTATTGCATTAGGCTCAGATGCTCACCGCATAGAAGAATTGGGTCTGGGCTTACAAGAGGCGGTATCTCATATTAAAAAAAATAAGCTCAACTTCGCACCTTTTCTAACATAATGAGTGATAGATTATTTGCCAACCTTTTGTTCTAAGAAATAAGAACAGCCATAGAAGTTAGTAATCCCACCTCAAGGGTAAGGTGGGATTAGCGATTGGTATTCATCCCAACAAAGAAGATCGAGGGGCTTGATAAATCAAGCCCCGGCAGATGTGTAGTGGAGGGATTCGATTTGTCGAACCCAGATTTAATCTCCAGAGCTTGGCTGGAGATGGGTCGTAATGCAATATCACCCTACTAATCATCCAGGTGAATATTATACTTGATTTGCCGATAAATAATATAAAATCCGTATTTGGATTCATAAGACAGGAGAGTAGATGAGAAAGGAAGATGTCATTCTAACAAGTGATTCAATCACAGGTTTGCCTATTCTCCCTCAGACCCTCTGGGGGCTGGTGAAGTTATACCAGCAAAAAGTGACTGATCTCCAGAAGTTGAAGGCTTTACTGTTTGAGGATGTTGGCTTGTGTGCTAAGGTACTCGGTGAGATAAATTCCATCGAGGATAAATTTGAACCGGTCAATTCCTTTGATCAGGCCTTAAAAGCTTTAGACCTTGATCGATTCTTAATCAAAGCCTTAAGCTCACCTCTTTATGACCTGAAGAACTCTGAAGAGATCGTCTGGCATAACCGGTTTAATCAAAGTTCAGTCGTATCTGCTTTAGCCTGCAAATTAATAGGAGAGGAGATCTCTTATCCGGATTTAGAGGAGCTTTATCTGTGCGGTTTGTTACATGATGTCGGGATTCTCTTTCTAAAAGATAGTTTTCCGGAAGAATATACCTTAGTGTTGGAAAGAAAAAATAATGGGGAAAAGCTCTCCCAGATTGAAAGGGAGATATTGGCCACTGATCATCTGGAGGCTGGAGAAAGAGTGGTTAATGAATGGAATTTTCCTGCGAATTTAAAAAAAGCAATTATTGGACATGAGTGGGAAGCAGAAAAAGATTATGAGCCTTCTGAACTTGTGCCCAGAATAGTGAATGTGGCTGAACAGATAGCAGAGATTCTTTTTGTAGAGGCAGAAGCTCAGGCATTGGAAAAGTTATCAAGATCCTGGGAAAAAAGTCTTAATCTACCAACTGGATTCTTTAATAGAATCTATCCTAAGCTCTCAGAGGAAATAAGCAAAAGGGCGGTTTATTACCAGGATGTGCCAGAGGACCTGATGGATGTGGTTCTGCAAGCTCACAAGCTGATTGGCACCCTGGTTCATAATTGCGAGGATAAAACTAAGGAAAAAACCAGAGAGCTCTGTAGAAAAAATGAGGAAGAGAAAAAGAAGGCGGAGCTGGAATCTTTAAAGATAATTTTGGCTACTTTCTCTCATTATATCAATAATGCTACCACCTCGATTATGGGGAGGTCTCAGCTTATCGATATAGCTATAAAAAGAGGAGATATCAAAGATAAGAGCGGTAAGATCACCTCATCTATGAAAATAATCCAGCAGGGGGTGGAGAATATCACTGCGGTTTTAAACGGGCTTAAAAAACTGGACTCCTTTCGCACCGTAAGGTATCACGAACGTTCCAACATCATCGACATCCGGGATAAAATAGAGATAAAAGGGTTATGAACCTTTTTCGTAGCGTCAGGGTTTATCCCTGACGTTCTTTTGTCTTTTTGTAGCGTCGGGGGGCTTGTCCCCGACGTTATCTTTTTCGTCTTCGTCGGGCATAAAGCCCGACGCTACGTCTCCATCTCCCGCAGAGAGAGGATCAAGGTGAGGTTTCTTTTTCGTAGCGTCAGAGTGTTTATCCCTGACGTTTTCTTTCTTTCGTCGTCCCGCAAAATGCGGGACGCTACGTCTCTCCCATAAGGAGAGGGTTAAGGTGAGGTTTCTTTTTCGTAGCGTCAGGGTTTATCCCTGACGTTTTTTTTCTGCTTATTATTTATGCTCTAATTCCGATAGATAAAAAAAGAGGGCTTTAATCCTGATTCTGCTATAAAATATGGGGGGCTTTATCTTTAAATCTGATGCTGGCTTTCTTAAAAGATCAGGCGCAGACTAAAGTCTGCGGCTACCTACCTCCCTGAAAATTTTTTTGTTGACAGGGTGAGGGTAAAATTATTTCTTTAAAAAAAGTTTTTAA
>JAZDLB010000222.1:0-2617 GCA_043802565.1 Candidatus Zixiibacteriota bacterium
TATACGAATGGGGTGAAGAAAGGGTATAAATGGGCAGAGATGTCCTGGAATTTAGAGGACAACTTTCTAATCAATCACGCCCTGGAAACATTCGGGGCTAAGCTTTACAAGAAATACAGGATTTATGAAATGAAGATTTAATTAAAGCAGGTAGGCGCAGACTTTAGTCTGCGTTACCATAACTACTGAACAAAATCCATCCTATTGAGTATTATATTAGATAAACCAGAATTGTTTGATGGATTTGAACTTAAAGTAGCTAAGATGTCAACCATTAACTAAAAAGAAGGTCAAATGAAAATCAGGATTTATTTCATTATCGGTCTTGCTTTTATGGCATTAATATCATGCAGTCAAAAGAAAAAAATAGTTGACACCGGAGAGCTGTTCCCGGTTGAACAGAATGGGAAATATGGTTTTATAGACAGTACCGGAAAGACAGTAATAGCTCCGCAATTTGATAGTGCTGGCCTTTTTTCCGAAGGACTGGCAAGGGTACAGATCAGCGACAAATGGGGATTCATCGACAAAACCGGAGAGATAATAATCAAACCTAAATACAATTGGGTTTACTCCTTTACCGAAGGACTGGCATTGGTAAAGGAAAAAAACAAATTCGGTTATATCGATAAAAATGGTAAAAAAGTAATCGAGCCACAGTTTAAGTATGCTAACTATTTTTCTGAAGATGTAGCCCAGGTAACCAAAGGCGAAAAATGGGGCTATATTGACAAAACTGGAAATATTGTAATTTTGCCTATGTTTGATCTGGCAAGTTCTTTTTCCAATGGGATAGCCAGAGTAGTGATTGACAAAAAGTATGGTTTTGTCAACAAGATGGGAATGATGGTAATAAACCCAAGATTTGATTTCGTCTGGAATTTTTCTGAAGGGCTGGCACCAGTGGAGATTAAAGAAAAGTACGGTTATATTAATGAGAACGGACGAGTAGCCATCAAACCAGAATTTGATTTCACCGCCCCCTTTTCTGAAGGATTAGCCCCGGTAAAAATCAAGGATAAATGGGGGTATATAGACAAAACCGGGAAAATGGTAATCCAACTACAATTTGAAGACGCCAGATATTTTTCCGAAGGACTGGCAGCAGTAAAAATCGGGAGCAAGTGGGGCTATATAGATACTACCGGTAAACTAATAATCGCTCCCCAGTTCAATGAAGCTGAGTTTTTCTCCAAAGGCTTAGCCCTGGTAAAGGTCAATTATAAATCATGCTATATCGACAAGACCGGAAAATATATCTGGAAGTCTGCGGAATGAGATAAAGATTTAAAATTATATTTTAAAAAACCCTTCTAATTGATTATATTAGAATAAGATTATAAATTTCTACATTGAAATATCTTTATGGTTGAGAAAATCTTAGAAAGACAAAAAAAGAAGGATTGGGGACAATATTTTACTCCACCCGAAGTTGTTGATTTTATGTATCGGATGGTTAAGATATTCTTGCCTAAAAAGGCTTCGAGATATCTTAAGATTATTGATCCTGCTTGTGGAGAAGGGATATTTTTAAAATATGCTTTTGAAAATAAGATAACTACCAGAGTCAACCTCTTTGGCTGTGATATAGATTCAAAGGTAGAAAATGAATGGAAGAGATTTAACATTTTCGGCAAATCACACCTTTTCATCTGTGATGGTCTTTTAGATGATGAGGAAAAAGGTATAAAAAAGAACTCTTTCGATCTGGTAATTGGGAATCCTCCTTATGGTGGAACTGGTTTAGCCGAGCTGGGTAGATTACTAAAAGTAAAAGAGGTGCCAGGCATAATCAGAGACCAGAAAGTAATAAATTTATTTGGCGAAGAAGAAACTTTGATAGAGAAAAGGAAAGTCAGTTATGAAATAGATACGGGACCTGATCTTTTCTCCAAAAAAGAAGAAGCGGAGTTAATCAGATTGGCAAACTCTCTTTATAAAGACTTCGAGTCTTGGAAAAAAGAACCCTCTAAAGCTGAACCTGGTGAAGATAAAGACCAATTCTCTTTTGAGAATCTGCAAAAAGTTGAGCCTGGCAAAAAGAAGACTGAATATATACTGGAAATGTATTATAACCAGATTAGAAAGAGTAAGAATTTACTACTCTCCAGCAAAGATATTAAAAAATTGATGACTTTCCCGATTGAAATCCTTTTCACTGAAAGATTTTTACAGTTAGCCAAGCCTGGAGGATTGATAGCCATAATCCTCCCGGATGGTATCTATGCCAATGCTCAGACCCAATATTTCAGAGACTGGCTTCTGCAAAGAGGTAGCCCTTTAGCTATTGTCTCTTTACCCCGGAAAGTTTTCACCTCCACAGGAGCTAACGCAAAAACCACTATCCTTTTTATGAAAAAACGTATACCCGGAGAAGTCCCCAAGGATACTACCAGAAAAAAAGTCCTTTTGACCTCACCCAATCAGGGGAATGGAAATAATATGGATTTGGGTAAATATTTTGAAGAAGTTTTAAATGCGGCAAAAAACTTAAGGAGATAAAGATGGTCAAGGATTACTATTCGATGATAACAATTGTATTGGAATCAAAATTAGAAGGCGAAAGGTGGGATCCAGAATATTGGAATCCAAAATGGTTCGAGAATATAAAGATTTT
>JAZDLB010000223.1:0-7587 GCA_043802565.1 Candidatus Zixiibacteriota bacterium
GCTGTTCCGGAAGGCTCAAATTTAGGGTTGGGATGTGGTAACCCGGTAGCTCTTGCTTCTTTAAAAAAAGGGGAGATAGTTCTGGATCTGGGCTCAGGTGCAGGGTTTGATTGTTTCCTTGCTTCCCGGAGAGTTGGCAAAAAGGGGAAAGTTATCGGCGTGGATATGACTCCGGAAATGGTGGAGAAGGCGAGGGAAAATGCAGAAAAAGGGAACTATGATAACGTGGAATTCAGGCTGGGCGAGATTGAAAACCTGCCCGTGGCGGATAATTCGATGGATGTGATAATCTCAAACTGCGTGATCAATCTCTCACCGGATAAAAGCAGGGTTTTTCAGGAAGCCTTCAGGGTGCTGAAGCCCGGAGGAAGACTTATGGTTTCAGACCTGGTCCTGGTGAAAGAGCTTCCGGATTTTATAAAGAACTCAGTTCGGGCTTATATCGGTTGTCTTTCCGGAGCAATAATGAAAGATAAATATACAGACGCCATAAAGAAGGCGGGATTTCAGAATGTCAAAATAATTGAGGAGACATCTTACCCGATTGAGCTTATGGCGAATGATCAAACGGCACAAGCTATCATAGAAGATTTTGAAATACCACCTGAAAAAGCAAAAGAGGTTGCACATTCGGTGGTAAGTATCAAGGTCTATGGGGTCAAACCTTTAAAAATAAAGGAAAAAATAAAATAGAAGAAGGGAAAAAATGTAGCGTCGGGTTTTAGGCCCGACGATGACTTCTGCTTACAAAAGATTATCTGGCATTTAGATAGGAGATAGTATGAGCGATAAAGATATACCTCTTCATTATGTCTGTACCAGAGAAGAGGGATTGATGATAATCCAGCCCCATAAGAGATTCTGGGTGTCTAATTGTGGATACCGTGAAGGTCGAGGGAAATGCAGCCGCTCACGCATGGATGTCTGTTTACAATTTCAAGACAAGACTGCGGCGAGCGGCTCTGGAATGAAGGAGATTTCAAGCTCTGGGGTGGCAGAGATTTTTAAGGAAGCAGAAGAGAAACATCTGGTTACCAGACCTTTCCGGAGCGAAGAGGATAAAAAAGTGACAGATGGGATATGCTTTTGTTGTGATGATTGCTGTGGATACTTCTTGAATCCAGAGGAGAAATGCGACAAAGGAAGATCTCGTGAGAAGACCAATCTGAAAATATGTAACCACTGTGGTGCCTGTGAGGAGGTTTGTTATTTTGGTGCCAGAAAGATGGAAGATGGTAAACTCATATTACTCCAGGAGAATTGTTATGGTTGTGGTCTTTGCAGGGATGTCTGTCCGGAAGATTGTATCCAAATGATGATAAGAGAATGAAAAGGCTCAAAGGTGAGGTAATTCCGTAACACCCGACCATAGTGTCGGGCGAAGTAGCGTCGGGCTTTTTGCCCGACGAAAATATATAGATATAAATATGATTGCGATCTATCAAATGGAATAAAATATAAATTAAAGGAGGTTTTTATGTTAAGAGTTGTTCACTTCGAGATCAACGCAGATGATCCGGAACGGGCGGTGAAATTTTACCAGAAGGTGTTTGGCTGGAAGGTTGACAAATGGGCTGGACCGGTTGATTACTGGTTGGTTACCACAGGTGAAGAAGTCCAGCCGGGCATCAATGGCGGGATTATGAAAAGAATGGACCCTCAGGCAAGCACATACAATACGGTTGATGTTCCATCCGTGGATGAGTTCACCAAGAAAATTATAGAACAAGGAGGAAAGGTTGTAGTTCCTAAAATGGCTGTGCCCGGAGTGGGATATATGGCTTATTGTGCAGATACTGAGGGAAATGTTTTCGGTATTATGGAGGAGGATCCAAAAGCAAAGTAGTTTTGTAGGTCAAGCATGTCTGTAGGTCTGCTTGACAAATGAATGATTATGTAGCGGAAAGCTCTCGTGGGTGTCCGCCTGAGGCGGACCAGCCCCGTAATAGTGGTTTTTCAGAGCTCTCTGTAAAATGTCAACCACCCTGTTTTTGGCGGGGATGGTTAACCTGCAAAACTCTAACCGCACAAAATAGTACTTTAGATGATCGAATATAAGATTAATGACCAGATTATTCCTGATGAGCTTGACCGCTTTTTCCAGAATTGGAAATCACCCCCCTCCTCAGAGGTTAAAACCAAGCTTTTAGATAGATCTGAGCTAATTGTAACTGCAAGGGAAAATAAGAAACTTATAGGTTTTCTTACAGCAATTAGCGATGGAGCGATGCATGCCTTTATCACTCTGGTTGAAGTTCTTGAGTCCCATCAAGGGAAAGGAATTGGTAAGCATCTATTGAATCTGGCGATTTCGCATTTTAAGGGATATTATGATATTGTTTTAATCACTGATCCGGATAAAGGAGCATTCTATAAAAAATTAGGTTTTGATAAAATCTACGGGATGCATATTAGAGACTTCACTTATGGAAAGGATAGAGGATCTAATAACCGATGATAAAAGTTCGGAGGGTTTGACTAGACAAAAAAATGTCAACCACCCCGCTTTTTGCGGGGATGGTTGACCTACAAGTCGAAATATCTATCAATGATGGAAGGGTAAAGCTGTCCGCCTCAGGCGGATACCCTCCAGTCTTGTAGGTCCAGTATGTCCCGCCGAAGGCGGACTGCTTTACAAAAAATATCTGAAGGTTTCCTCTACGAAAAATTTATGAAAGAGGGGATAAGAAAAATATTTTCTGAGGTTCCGCAGACTTATGAACTGGTTAATCATATTTTAACCTTCGGGATGGATATTCTCTGGCGCCGGAAGGCGGCAAAGATAGCAGTTAGCGGAGGTGGGGAGATGTGGATGGATATTTGTAGTGGGACAGGGGAGATGGCGTCCTATCTTCGCAGGCTTGCTCCAGAAGAAACCAGAGTATTCGCGGTAGATTTCAGCTTTCCGATGATTCGAAAAGCCCTGGAGAAAAAAGATGCATCTGAAATCATCTTTATACTCTCCGATATAAATACCCTCCCTTTTCCAGATAAAACATTTGACCTGGTTACTATATCATTTGCAGTCCGCAATATAAATCTCAATGGTGAGAAGTTTCTTGAGTCTCTCAAAGAAATCCACAGGGTTTTAAAACTTGGTGGGCGATTCGTGAGTGTTGAGACCAGTCAGCCAAAACCTAAGTTTATTCGGATGTTGTTTCATTTCTATATTCGGCTGGCAGTTAAGCCAATTGGACAGATTATCTCAGGCTCAAAATCTGCTTATACCTATCTTTCTCAGACCATCCCTCAATTCTATTCAGCAGATGAATTTGCAGGGATTATAAGAGAAGCTGGTTTTTCAGAGGTTACCTTCAAACGGATGTTTTTGGGAGTGAGTGCCATTCATTGGGCGGTCAAGTAGCGTCGGGCTTTACGCCCGACGATTCAGTAGGTCAGACATTCCTGTCTGACAGTAACAGTAGGTCAAGCATGTTCGCAGAACTGCTTGACAAAAAAGGTTGTCTTTTGCAGGAAAGCTGGAAACCTGAAGGTTTCCGCTACAAATCCAGTAGGTCAGACATTCCTGCCTGACAAAAGGGAACAGACAGGATGTCTGTTCTACCAATAGAAAACCCCGCCAGAAGGTGGGGGCTTTTTTAATCTGGAATGCATCATCCGTGATGATGCTGTTACATTGACTCACTAAAAGCGGGGCTAATGCGTTCCCTATGAAAACTAAAATTCTTTTTCTGTTTCTTCACCCAAGAATTTAAGCACCTTAATCCATTCCGGGTCGTCTTTCATATTTTCCCGATCTATCAGGGTAGTAAGCTCCTTGAATTTCTCATAATTTTTCTTAGCCCCGGACTTATCCTGCATTGTGGTGTAGGCAAGTGCTAATTTAACATAGACCTGTTTGGAGTTGGGATTGAGCTTTTTAGCTTGAGAATAGCTTTCTACTGCTCCAGAATAATCTTTTGAATAATACTGAGCATTTGCTAATTCCATAAACCCGTTGAAAAATTTTGGATTCTGTTCGGTTACCTTTTTCAAGTCCGTAACTGCTTTCTCATATTCTCCAGTTTTGATATAATCCTGTGCCCGGCCATAAAGAACATTCAGATCACCTGGAGTTAAGCTTAGTGTCTGGGTATAACACAGAGCCGCTTTATTATAATTACCTTTTTCTTCAAAAAGCTTAGCTCCCTGAGAAAAATCTGCCAAGGCTTTGGTCTTATCTCCGATCTTCAGATAAGAATTTCCTCTACCTAAGTAAGCCTCAGGATTATCGGAATTCATCAGGAGACTTCTGTTATAGTTTTCCACTGCGCCGGCGAAGTTTCCGGCATCGAATTCTTTTTGAGCTGAAGCGAAGTAATCGGTCTGTCCTTTAGAAGAGAGGGCAGAGCTGGGTGAGGTTTCGATTTTAGTAAGATTTGCTTTTATACCGGAGGTTTTCTTTTCCTTAATTGTTACATTGCCGGTCCAATCCTGATAATTATCTTTGGCAAGCCTTAAATTATGAGAGCCGGGTGTGATGTCTGAGTAAACGTTATTTCCCACTCCCAAGTATTCTCCATCTAAAAAAACTATCACGCCTGGAACATTGGATTCTATTTTGATAGAGCCTAACTGTGACTTTAAGACTGAAGGTAGATTAGGGGTTCCTGGTTTAGTTTGAGGTTCTGTTCTTTTCGCTACAGAGCTTATCTGAATAGGTAAGACCCCTTCACTTTCTGAAGTAAGTTCCACCAGGGTAGTGGTGATCTGTTTCTTTACTACTACTGCATTCTCGCTTGAGGGTTTAAATCCTTTAAACTGAGCCTGTAGCTCATAGGTGCCAGCTGGCAGGGCATCAAGTATGAAAAATCCTAAATCGTTAGAGTGAACTTTTTTCCCTAAATCCTTAAGCTCGATCAAGGCGTTAGGAATAAATGTTCCTGTCCCTTTATCAATCACCACTCCCACGATCTTGCCGGAATCCTTATACCCGGTGAAGTTAAATTGAAAGATGAAGAATAGAATTACAATCCCTAAAGCTAAGGCTCCCCAGTAGAAAGGTTTCTGGCTGGGCTCTAAGCGCCTGAGCTCAAACTCCCTATCCCCGATCTTCATCTCGTCACCAGAATGAATCTTAAATCCACCGGCTATCTTTATTACATTCTCTCGGTAATGAGCAATCCCTTTATTTGAAATTTTTTGCTCTTCTACAGAGTAGGGTTGAGGTATATTATCCAATTCCGCTGTTTCAATTTCTGTCTTCTCAGTTTTCTTCTCCTGCTGGTCAGATGTCTCAGGTAAAGTGCTTTGAGAATCTAACCTCTCTTTTCTCGTATAAATTCTTGTTCTTTTTGGTTTTTTTTCCACTGTCTCTTCGGTAGTACCCTCAGGTTGTGTGGATGCAGATACGGGCTTTTCAATCATCGCCTCGATCGGGGACTGAATCTCAATCTTCTGAGTATCACCCTCTTTTTTTTCTTCGACTGCTATTTTAGTTTCCCCAGGATTATCTCTGATCTCCTGAGAGTTTTCCAGAGGTCTGTTTTCTTCACTACGGGGAGCAATGCCCGGCGTAGCCGTCGTAAGGTTTTCATCGACTTGACTCACAGCTCACCTCTTTAAAAAAAGTTTTTACTTTAGGGGTTTTTTTCTTCTTCGCTCATGGCTCCCCTCTTTAAAGAATTATTTTCTTTAAATTTTAATTTAAAATTTTATCTCAATTTTATTATCGACTTTAAAGGGATTATCTTTAGTAATAAGAGAGAGTTATATCGTAGTACGACCCCCTCAGGGTTGCAAAAAGAAAGCTTAACGGACTTTTAAACTGGGGTTCCCGTAGCAATAGAGACATCCATGATAGCAGGGGAACCACCTGCCTATATCTATCGATTTATTACAGTGACAGCTTATCCTCTGGCTTCTGTCTTTAATTAAAGAACAGAGCTCTTTTTGTGGATGAAGCTCTATCAACGTTTTCCCATCAATACAACCTTTTGAGGTGATCTCTGGCAGGACGCAGGTGGAAAGTTCCAGTCCAAGCTTTTCAGCCTGGGGGGTCATTTTTTTAAGAATAAAATCTTCAATCTCTTTTACAGGGTATTCTATAATCTGAAAATTATATTTACTCAGGCGTCCTTTCACCTTGGGATATAACGTGACATAAGAGGTTATAATCCTTTTAACACCCAGGGGCTTAAGGGAGTTTAAAATATACTGAAAAAGCTTCAGGTCTATATTGGTCAGATGATTTTTTTTATCATAAACCACCTCGATTAAGGGGTCATACCTTAAAACTAATCTCAAAGGAGAGCCCAAGAAATCTACTAAATCTGGCAGACTCTTTAAAACTGTATCTGTCTCAGGTGCTTTTGGCTCTAAGGGAGTTCCTCCTAAGCCAGTTACAGTCAATAAAAGATAAAGCTGATCTATGGTTTTAAGATATTTCATCAAGAATTTATTTTTGAAGATGTTCTGAGGATTTTTAGTCCAGAGAACTAAGGTATGGATATTTTCCTTTCCGATTTCTTCTATTCTCTGGATTAGATAATCCGGATAAAAGCTCAAAAGGTCAACTCTCCGGCTGGCAGAGATGATTTTTTTAAATTTAGGTTGACTCCTGGTCATTTCACTCTAAGGGGATAGTTAAACTCTACTTCTTTATGTAACTTACTACCAATAAAATTTAAGAAAGGGAAATCTGTTTAGCAAGTTAATTGATAAGGGGCTTTGATTTTCGTAGTGCGACCCTTTTGGGGTCGCTTGTTTTTCCTCGTAACGTCCGACGATTCTGTCGGACGGATAAAAAATGCCCAACACAAGAGTCGGGCGTTACGATACATTAACCTGTCATTGCGAGAAGTCTCCCTATGGGGACGACGAAGCAATCCTTACAAAGTAAACGGATTGCTTCGCCCCGATTTATCGGGGCTCGCAAAGACGCATTATTTTTTAGCAGTCTTTTTTTACGGACAATCCTGACAGGGCTTGGGTCCTCCTTTGAACAGATAATTTATTATATATATTACATCCTGAACTAATACTTTTCCATCGCAAGTCACGTCCCCTGCTATCAAAGGCTTAGGTGCCATTCCACCTTTGAAAAGATAGTTTATCTGGGCAATCACATCTGAGACATCTACTTTCCCATTCCCATCACAGTCCCCACAAAGATAAACATAAAAACTCCAGGTCTGGTCAGACCATCTTTCCGCTCCCAATTGGTCATAGGCTTTTGCTTTCCAATACCAGAGTTTAATATCAAGGCTATCAGTAAAGGTGGTATCAGACAGGCTGTAAATAGTATCAGTTGAATCAGGGTTAAAGACAATAGAACGACTGAGGTATAAATCATAGCGAACCGTATCATTTGGGTCAGGGTCGGTTGAAGTTTGCCAAGTAAAAGTCACTGGTGTTTTGATAGAATCAGCATTTAAGGGAGAGATCAATGGATAAGAATTTGGGCGTGCAAGATTACTCAAGTTTAAGAGGATGGAAATACTATCATTACCAGGATTTGCCACAGCTAGGTCAAAATCTTTATCACTATCCAAATCCGCACAAAAAACAGAACTGGGACCACCCCCCGAAGTATAGTCAGTTTTCGGTTCAAATGTCCCATCACCATCATTCTTTAAGATTGATACA
>JAZDLB010000224.1:0-6858 GCA_043802565.1 Candidatus Zixiibacteriota bacterium
TTTCAGAGCCAGAACCAGGGAAGCTACGATCCTGCTTTTTACTTCGGTGATAGTTATGTTAGGAAGGATACCCTTAGGACAATATCTCTGGGATAAACTTCCCGATTATGCGGACTGGATAATGGCTTATCCTAATTTAGCAGTGCAGAGAGGGATTATAATCGGAGCCGCCTTAGGTGCCGCCGCAATGTCCTTGAGAATTATCTTAGGAATTGAGAGAACTTATATGGGGTAATTTTGGAGTGTAAACCTTCAGGTTTACCTTGATGGGCAAGCAGGAATGCCTGACCTACCAGAATAAATGATTTGAGTTAAAAATGTTTCTATCTAATCACAAGATAATCATCGGTGATTCCAGATGGATGAAAGAGGTTCCAAATGAGTCGGTTCACCTTATCGTTACCTCCCCTCCCTATTGGCAATTAAAAGACTATGGGAATGGAAAGCAGATAGGTTTCAATGACAGTTATGAAGAGTATATCAACAATCTTAATCTGGTCTGGAATGAGTGTCGTAGGGTTTTACATAATGGTTGCCGTTTGTGTATTAACATCGGGGATCAATTTGCTCGTTCGGTCTATTATGGAAGATATAAGGTTATCCCAATAAGGACAGAGATAATCAAGTTTTGTGAAAGCGCTGGCTTTGACTATATGGGTGCTATCATCTGGCAGAAAGTTACTACTTGCCATACGACTGGTGGGGCGACCGTAATGGGTTCCTTCCCTTATCCCAGGAGCGGGATTCTTAAATTAGACTATGAATTCATTTTAATCTTTAAGAAATATGGTAATCCTCCAAAAGTAAGTAAAGAAATTAAAGAGCAATCGAAATTAACCCAGGAAGAATGGAATCAATTTTTTACCGGACACTGGAATTTCCCAGGCGAAAAGCAGGATAAACATCTGGCGATGTTTCCTGAAGAGTTACCAAAACGTCTTATTAAAATGTTCAGCTTTGTTGGAGATACAGTGATCGATCCCTTTCTGGGAAGCGGAACCACCTCCTTGGTAGCTAAAAAACTGAATAGAAATTCTATGGGATACGAAATAAATGAGGACTTTCTGCCAGTCATAAAGGAAAAATTAGGAATAAAACAAAAGACCATTTATCAAGATACAAATTTTGAGATAGTTAAACAGGAAGAGTTAGGAATAGATTTTAAAGCAGAGATTAACAAATTGCTTTATATTTTTAAAGATCCCATAAAGTTTGATAAGAAAATTGACCCAAGAACATTAAGATTTGGTTCAAAAATAGATAATTCTCATTCTGAAAAAGAGACATATTATACAGTAAAGGAAATAATCTCTCCAGAAAAATTGATTTTAAATAATGGATTAAAAATCAGATTATTAGGTGTCAAAGAGAAACCAGATAAAAACGGAGAGGCGATTAAATTTTTAAGAGAAAAAACACGGGGGCAGAAAGTATTTATAAAGTTTGATAGTACAAAATATGATGAAGAAAATAACCTTCTTTGCTACCTATATTTATGTAATAAGACATTTTTAAATGCACATCTGATTAAAAACGGCTTGGTCGATGTGGACACTACATTTGATTATAAATATAAGCCAAAATTCTTATCGAAGAGGATCTAATAAAAATGCCAAAAGAATGGATATTAAATCAAGCAAATATGAGATGGGGATTGACCAAGAAAAATAAAGTTGGCCCAGTTTCGGAATTGATAAGGAAGTGTTCTCCTAAATCTTCGAGGGATTGGGAAGGGTATTATTATCAAAAAGTCTATCCTAAAGAACATTTAGAACAATTGGGACAGAGACTCTATATAAAAATTAGCGAAGTATGTCAGGCCGAAATTGAAAATATCACAGAACAAGATTGCATTGATTTCGTTATTAATTTGGTAATTAACAGAACTTATGATGGATATCAGTCTGAAATACAAACTATTTATGGGCAGTTACAAGAGGCATTGGGTATTAAAGTGGAACCAGCTCCAGACGAATGGGATAGGGGATATAATGTTGATTTCTTCATCAAGGTAAAGGATAAATACATTGGACTTCAAATTAAACCCGCAGGATATGCTTATATTACACAAATTATTAATGAATTAGAATTTCAGAAAAAGACACATGAAAAGTTCACTGCCAAATATGGTGGCAAAGTATTCTATGTCATCTCAGTAAAAGATGGAAAAAGGAAAGTTATTTATAATTCTGAGGTTATCGAAGAAATCAGAAGGGAGATTGAAAGGTTGGAGAAGGAATAATGCCCCCGGATTGCCTAACACAATGTAAAAGATTATTCTTAGCTCCAGCCAAGTTCTGCTTACGTAGACATCGAAAAGATTTGATAATTAATTCAGAGTAAATGGAGTAAAGATGAAAGTTAAAAGTTATAAAGTTGAAGACATTGTAGTTATTGAGCCACTGGAGAAATTTTTAACCGGGGATGAGATCAAGGAGTTAGAGGATAAATTAGCAGAGGCTCATTCTACAGGGATATCTAAAGTAGTAATAGACTTTTCTAAGACCGAGCTTATATATTCTGCTTTTATATCTACTCTTTTAGGATATAACCAGAAATTCAGAAAAGCAGGCGGGGGCATTAGATTAGCCAATCTGAGCCTGGAGGTTAAAAAGATAATTGAGGTGACCCGCTTATTCCAGATTTTTGAGATCTACTCGAGTTTAGACGAGGTGTTAGATAGTTTCAAAAAGGAGAAATGATTCTGGAGTGTAAACCTTTCCTACGGATCCGTTTCTCGGATAGGTTTACCAATCCGCCTGAGGCGGAAAGCTGAAGTCTCAAGATCTTGACGGCTTTATACTCCAAACTTAGAAAAAAGATCTTAAAAAAATGTCAACCACCCCGCCAAAGGCGGGGATGGTTAACTTACACAAAATGAAAAGATGAATACCTTTTTCAAAATATTTTCTCAGCTTAAGGATATGGATAGAAGATATATCTTCCTTTTGATCGGGGTTGCGGTGATCTTACCTCTTATTTTCCCTATGGGTTTGCCCTTAGGGATTACAGAACCCTCAAAAAATCTCTATGACAAAGTTGAGAGTTTAAAAGAGGGTTCAGTGGTCCTTTTAACTTTCGATTACTACCCTTCTACACTGCCTGAGACCGAACCAATGTCCTATGCGGCTTTAAGACATCTCTTCAGAAAGAATATCAAAGTCATCACTGTTACCACCATCCCCTTAGGTGCACTTTCGGTAATGGAGAATGTGGTTAAAAATGTTGCCAGGGAATATGATAAAAAATATGGAGTTGATTATGTTAATTTAGGGTATAAATACGGGTATCAGGTAGTCCTCTTGGGTATGGGCAGAAAAATTGAGGATATCTTTCCAATGGATGCTTATAATAATAAGTTAGAGAGTCTTCCTCTGATGCAACGAGTAAAAAATTACAAGGACGTGGATTTTATCTTTGTCGTTTCAGACAATGCTACTGTGGACTACTGGGTTTCCCTGGTTAATGCTCAATTCGGGACTCCAATGGGTGCAGGGGTGACTGCGGTTATGGCTCCGAAATGTTATTCTTATTTACAGACCAACCAGATGGTCGGTCTTTTAGGAGGGATGAAAGGTGCGGCTGAATATGAAAAGCTTTCCTTGAACTATGGAAAAGCTATTCGGGGAATGGACCCTCAATCGATAGTACATTTTTTGATCATTTTTTTTGTAATCTTGGGTAACTTAGGATATTTTATCACCAGGAAGAAAGAGGGTTTAAAATGAGCTGGGAGTTTTTCGGGGTAACAGTAGCCGCTTTTCTAACCTTATCTCTATACAGTTTTTTGTATAAGGATAACCTTTTTTATAAATTAGCTGAACATATTTTTGCTGGAATCTCTGCCGGTTATTATGTGGGCTTGATCTGGCATTCGGTTATCAAACAACAACTCTGGTCGCCATTGATCCAGGAAGGTCAATATCTTTTGATAATACCCGGTATCCTGGGAGCATTGATGTTTACCCGTTTTATCTCTAAAATCTCCTGGCTTTCCAGGCTGTCTTTAGCATTTGTAGTAGGGAACACCGCGGGGATAACTATAATCCAACAGCTACACGGGATGGTCTTACCTCAGGTGAGGAGCACATTTTTAGACTTGACTACTCTGGGTGGTATAGTTATGGTGGTTGGGGTTATTTCTACCATCATATATTTCTATTTTTCGAAAGAGCATAAAGGAGCATTAGGTTTCGTAGCTCAGGTCGGGATCTGGTTTATTATGATCTCCTTTGGTGCTTCCTTCGGATATACAGTAATGGCGCGGGTCTCATTATTAATCGGGAGAGCTCAGTTTCTTTTAACAAATTGGTTGCATATTATTAAATAAAGATTATTTTTAAAAATATGAAGGTGATAATTCCAGTTGCAGGGATAGGTTCAAGATTAAGGCCTTTAACTCATACGGCACCTAAGGTTTTGTTGCAGGTGGCGGGAAAGCCGATCCTGGGGCATGTTTTAGATGGACTGAAGGGCCTGGAGATAAATGAGGTAATTTTCGTTATCGGGTTTATGGGAGAGAAGATCGTAGAATATGTGCGAAAAAACTATAAATTCAAATCCTACTTTGTAAAACAGAAGAAGTTGAAAGGGCTGGGGTATGCAGTTTACTTAGGTGCCAGAAGGGTAAAGGCAGGGGAGCCAGTCTTGATCATCTTAGGGGATACGGTGTTTGAGATGGACCTAAAACCAGTCATTAGGAAAGGCTGTGATGCTTTAGGGATAAAAGAAGTTGAAGATCCAAAAAGATTCGGGATAGTTAAACTGGAGGATGGATTTGCCAGGAAATTAATCGAGAAGCCAGAAAAACCTATAAGTAAAAAAGCTTTAGTCGGTGTTTATTATATCAAAAGTGGACAGCTTTTGAAAAAGGCACTCTGGGATATGATGGTAAAAAACATCCGTACTCGAGGAGAATATCAGCTCACCGATGCTTTGCAGTTGATGATCGAGAAGGGAGTTAAATTTTCTACTTTCGATGTGGAGGGGTGGTATGATTGCGGAAGGCCGGAGACCCTCTTAGAAACTAATCGTCACCTTCTTTCTAAGTTAAAAAAAACCAGGGAGATAAAAGAGAGTGTAATTATTCCTCCAGTTTTCATACCCAAAAGTTGTAAAGTAGAAAACTCAATTATTGGACCTAATGTCTCAGTTGGTGATAATGCGGTTATTCGACATTCAGTTATAAAAAACTCTATTTTAGGTGAAAAATCTGAAGTTAGTTTCTGTTTATTAGATTCTTCCTTAGTCGGTGATAATTCTCAGGTTCTGGGAAAATTTCAGAAGTTGAATGTGGGAGACTCATCTGAGGTAGGGCTGGACTAATAAAAAAGTAGATAGTAGAGAGTAGACCGGAAAGAAAGATAAGTAAAAGGAAAGGACAAAAGATGGATGATAAGATATTTTTCTTTACTTCGGAATCAGTAACGGAGGGTCATCCGGATAAAGTTTGCGACCAGATCTCAGATGCGGTTTTAGATGAGGTAATAAGACAGGATCCTTTGGGACGGGTAGCCTGCGAGACTTTTATCACGGTTGGGCTGGTCATAGTAGGAGGAGAGATCACCACCACCGGGTATGTGGATATAGCTGGAATTACCAGAAATCTGATAAATGATATCGGGTATACCCATGCCAAATACGGGTTTAATTATGAGACCTGTGCGGTGCTTAATGCTATCGGATCCCAATCCCCGGATATAGCTCAGGGTGTGGATATAGGTGGGGCAGGGGATCAGGGATTAATGGTGGGGTATGCCTGTAATGAGACTCCCGAACTAATGCCTCTTCCGATAGCTTTAGCTCATAAACTCTGCAAAAGACAGGCGGAGATAAGGAAGAAGCAGATTCTGGATTACTTAGGTCCGGATGGCAAATCTCAAGTTACTGTGGAATACCGGGATGGTAAACCTTATCGGGTTGATTGTGTGGTTTTGTCCTCACAGCATACTGAGGAGATCTTAGATGAGACTGGTAAAAAGATTTCAGAAAAAGCGAAAGATGAAATAATCGAGAATATTATCAAGCCGGTAATAGGGAGTTTGGCAGATGATAATACTAAGTATTTGGTGAATCCCACTGGTAAATTTGTTATCGGTGGTCCCCAATCAGATACCGGTATGACCGGTCGTAAGATCATCGTGGATACTTATGGTGGGATGGCTCCGCATGGTGGTGGTTCTTTTTCCGGAAAAGACCCAACCAAAGTCGACCGCTCAGCTACATATATGGCACGTTACATTGTAAAAAATATCGTAGCTTCAGGGTTGGCAGATAAATGCTTGGTTCAGTTGGCTTATGCTATAGGAGTTATAGACCCGGTTTCGGTGATGGTGGATACTTACGGAACTGGTAAAGTCCCTGAATCTAACCTGGTCAAGCTGATCAAGAAACATTTTCAACTAACACCAAAAGGGATGATTGAGATGTTAGATTTAAGAAGACCGATCTATTTAAAGACAGCAGCTTATGGACACTTTGGCAGAACTGAGCCGGAGTTTACCTGGGAAAGGCTGGATAAAGTTGAAGATTTGAAAAAGGATGCGTGATCTGGAGTATATCCGCCTCAGGCGGATAGCTTTATCAAGGGTAAACCTATCCGAGAAACGGATCCGTAGGAAAGGTTTACACTCCAAAAGAAAAAAAGGAGCAAAAATGAAGTATGATGTTAAGGATTTAAAACTGGCTAAACAAGGGAAACTGAGGATGGAGTGGGCAGAGAAAAATATGCCGGTCTTAAGGATGATCCGGGAAAGATTTAAGAAAGAAAAACCACTACGGAGGATTAAAATCTCTGCCTGTTTGCACGTTACTACTGAGACTGCTAATTTGATGGATACTTTAAAAGCTGGTGGAGCA
>JAZDLB010000225.1:0-5332 GCA_043802565.1 Candidatus Zixiibacteriota bacterium
TGGAATTCAGGCGGCTTTAGATTTAGCTGATGCAGATTTTCAGGTCTATTTAATTGAAAAATCCCCTACCATAGGTGGGAGGATGGCTCAATTGGATAAGACTTTCCCCACTATGGACTGCGCCATATGAATCCTGGGTCCCAGGATGTTAGATGCCGGTCGGCATCCCAATATAAAGGTCTGGACTTACTCTGAAGTTAAAAAAGTGGAAGGGGATAAAGGTAACTTCAAAGTGACGGTCAGGCGAAAAGCCAGATGTGTGGATGAGAATAGCTGTGTGGGGTGTGGGGATTGCGCTAAGGAATGTCCGGTAATTGTCCCGAATGCTTTTGATTTAGGCTTGGGCGC
Organism: Candidatus Zixiibacteriota bacterium; assembly: GCA_043802565.1. Lineage (GTDB taxonomy): Bacteria > Zixibacteria > MSB-5A5 > MSB-5A5 > RBG-16-43-9 > CAZMZF01. The sequence continues at coordinate 349 of JAZDLB010000225.1, forward strand.
GCGCAAAGCCATCTATTCACCTTTTCCTCAAGCTTCTCCGCGGGCTTATGTCATTGATAGGGAATACTGTTTAAATAAAAAATTTATCGTATGCGAGCGCTGTTCTGAAGTTTGTAAACCTAAATCGATAGATTACGATTTGCCAGATCAGGATATAGAGATAAATGTCGGTTCAATTATCTTAGCTACAGGGTTTGAAGAATATGATCCAACCATTTTGAGCTGTTTTGATTACTCACGGCACGAGGATGTGGTAACCGGTTTAGAATTTGAAAGGTTACTCAATGCCTCAGGCCCTACGGGTGGACATATCAGAAGACCCTCCGATAAAAAAATGCCTAAGACTTTAGGTTTTATCCAGTGTGTTGGCTCCAGGTCGAATGATAATAAAGGGGTTCCATACTGTTCCTATTTCTGCTGTATGAATGCAGTTAAAAACTCACTTATGGCTAAAGTGCACGAGCCGGAGATCGAGAAAATTTTTATCTTTTATCATGATTTAAGAGCTTTTGGAAAAGGATATGAGGACCTTTATTTAAAAGCTAAAGCTGACCCAGCTGTTGTTTTCTATCATGGAAAACCTTCAAAGATAATCGAAGATCCAAAAACAAAAGACCTGTGGATTGCAGTTGAAGATATGGATACCCTACGGGTAGAAAGGATAAAAGTCGATTTAGCCATCCTTTCATCTGCGGCTGTTCCTTCTTCCGGGACAAAAGAGTTAGCAGAGATTTTGGGGATTGAACTGGACCAGTCTGGATTTTTCAAAACCAAGGATATTTCTTCGCCTTTAGAATCATCTAAAGAGGGGATCTATCTGTGTGGATGTGCAGGTGGGTTAAAAGATATAACTGATTCAGTAGCTTTTGGCTCTGGCTCAGCCTTGAAAGTCTCCTCACATCTTAAAGGTCAAAGGGTAAAGAAAGAACCAATAAAAGTTGAACCGATTGATATTTCCGGTCCTCCAAGGGTTGGGGTTTTTGTGTGCCATTGCGGGATAAATATCGCTGGAGTGGTGGATGTAAATGCAGTAGAGGAGTATGCAAAGAGCCTGCCGGATGTGGTCTTTGTAATGAAAGACCTTTTCGTCTGCTCAGATGGGACGCAGAGGCTTTTGCAGGATAAGATAAAAGAGCATAAGCTTAATCGGGTGGTTGTTGCGGCTTGCACACCGAGGACGCATGAGCCTATCTTTCAGGAGACCTGCCTGAGGGCTGGACTTAATCCTTATCTTTTTGAAATGGCAAATATAAGGGACCAGTGTTCCTGGGTGCATGCGAATGAGCCAGAGGAAGCAACTTCTAAGGCTAAGGATTTGATACGAATGGCAGTATCCAAGGCAAGGATGCTTCAGCCCTTAGAATCCAGAGAGGTTCAGATGAACTCTAAAATCCTGGTTATCGGAGGTGGGATCTCTGGAATTCAGGCGGTATTAGACCTTTCATCCCAGGGTTATAAAGTTACCTTAATAGAGAAAGAGAAGAGCTTAGGAGGGAGAACAGCTTCTTTAGGCAAGCTCGGCTTTTCGGATGTTAGCGGAAAGGAGCTGGTGAAAAGAAAAATTGAGGAGTTAATTAAAAATAAAGTGAAGATTTTAACTTCTTCTGAAATCAAGAAGGTTGAAGGGTTTGTAGGAAATTTTGAAGTAACCATTGAAACGAAAGGTGAAAAGAAAACCTCAAAATTGAAAGTCGGGACCATAATTCTATCAGTTGGCTCAGACCTGTTTGAGCCTCAGGGTAGGTTCGGATATGGCAGATTTTCTCAAGTGATTACTAACTTAGATGCAGAAAAACTACTTCAGGAAAAAGAGTTTAAAATTGAAGATAAGAAGCCTGAGCAGGTAGTCTTTATTCAATGTGTGGGTTCCAGAGAAAGAGAAGGGAGAAAATATTGTTCCAGATATTGCTGTCAGGTGGCGGTAAAACAGGCAACTGCCTTAGCAGAAAAGGGGATCAAGGTTACAATTTTATATAGAGATTTAAGGACTTTTAATCCAGGTGCTGAAGAGGCTTATAGAAAAGCACGTGGTTTAGGGGTTTTATTTTTGCGATATGATGAAGATAATCCTCCAGAAGTTAGGGGAGAGGATAAATTAAAGATGGTAAAAATTCCTCAGCCTTTAATTAAAACTGAGGTGGAGATTCCAGCAGATTTGGTTATTTTATCAGTGGGGATGGTTCCAAAAGAAAAAGATTTTGCTTATCTGCAGGAGCTATTGAAAACCCCTCGAGGTTTAGATGGATTTTTTATGGAGAGACACTCCAAATTAGGACCGGTGGAGACAAATACAGAGGGGATTTTTATATGCGGATGTGCGCAATCTCCAAAACTCATTCCGGAGGCGATCGGACAGGCAATTGGTGCTGCAGGGAAAGCAGCCATACTTGCCTACAAGGACAAGATTACCCTTGACCCAATTGTCTGCCAGGTTGTGGACTCTACTTTGTGTAGAGGATGCGGTACCTGTGTGAAGATATGTGAGTTTCATGCTCCATCCCTGGAGGAAAAAGATGGGTTATATATAGCCAGGATCAATGAGGCTTTGTGCAAAGGATGTGGCACCTGTGCGGCTTTGTGTCCCACTGGTGCAATTAAAGCTTTCCATTTCACCGATGAACAGATCGAAGAAATGGTAGAAAGCTGTTTGCTCTTTGAATAAGAGTAGGGGCACGGCAAGCCGTGTCCCTACTAAGGGTCATTGCGAGCCCTACGGGCCGAAGCACTCCTTATATTTTATCTCTACAGATTGCGTCGTCGTCCTAAGGGACTCCTCGCAATGACAGAAACACAAAGAAAACGTCAGGGATAAACCCTGACGCTACGAAAGATTTAGACTTAAGGTAGAGGGCGAGGAGACCTCGCCCCTACAAAGTAACATAATTTCTTTATAAGGAGGTCTTATGGAAAAGAAAGATGTATTGGCGATGTTGAGCTATTTTGATAACGTTCAGAAAGTAACCCTGAAAACTATCAAGTTGATCCCGGAAAATAAACTTGATTTCAAGCCCTGTCCTGAGGTGATGTCGATAGGAGAATTGGTGCGTCATATCTATATTAATGAAAAGGTCTGCGCAGAAGGTGCCAAGAAAGGAGTTATCACAGAGGAAGATTTCAAAAAAGCATACTGTGAAATCAAAGAAGTAAAGGATCTGATCAATCTTGCCAGAAAAGTCCATCAAAGCACCAACCGGATTGCAAAATCGCTTACCCCAGTTCAAATGAAGAAGAAGGTGAAAGCTTTCTGGGGAGACCAATTTCCAGCTTCACTTTGCTTCGCAATGTTGTACGATGAACACTGGCATCACCGTGGTCAACTGTTTACTTATCTCAGGTTTTTAGGGATTAAGCCCCCGGATTTGTATGGTTATAAATAGCAGTAGTAGGGGCAATTCATGAATTGCCCCTACATAACTTGGTCGGGCAAGGGTGCCCGACCTACGGTAAAAAATATTTTTTGATTTCGTAGGCAGGGCTCCCAGCCCTGCAAGAAGGGAAACAAAAAATATGAGAAAGTATCAAGTTTATCTTGAGATCAACAACAAAGGTTATTGTATGGCTCACGTTCGGGAATTACCGGGTTGTTTTGTCTGGGATGATACTAAAAATAAAGTTTTGAAGAAATTGCCTGAAGCGATTAAAGATTATTTAATCTGGATGAAGAAAAATGGCGAGAATAATTTGATCATCCCAAAAAAGATTGAATTCGAAATTGTGGAAACACAGAAAGGGACCTGCCCGGTAATAAGCGGAAACAAAGCCGCCTTGTTCTCCTATGATTTGATTCCTCCTGCGAATAGTTTCATCAAAAGATGTTTGAAATGGATGAGATATAACCGAAAAGAGCTTTTAAATAGAGTAAAGAAGTTATCAGATGAAGTATTAGATTGGAAGCCAAACAAAGATAAACGCTCAATCAGGGAAACTTTAAATCATATAGCCAATGCTGAGTGGTGGTATCTTTCGAGGATGAAAGATGAAAAAGAGCTGGAAACACTTCCCTATAAGGTTCCGTCGGAGAAGATCTTTGAGAAATTGGAAGAGGTCAGAAAACTGGCAATAAAGATTTTGAAAAATCTTTCTAAGGAAGATAGAAATAGAGTAAATATCCCAAAGAGATATGTCCAATATAAGGGTGAAAAGTGGACCTTTGGCAAGGTGCTGAGGAGATTCTTAGAACATGAGAGGGAGCATATCGGGACCATAGATAAAACATTGAAGTTATATAATCTTAGTCTCAAGAAAGGATAGAAAAATGAAAAGTGCAACCTGGGTGATGATTGTTCTGGCTATAGTATTGTGTGTGATAGCCTATCTTAAAAGCTCAGAGTTACCTTTTACTGGTCTTAAAGCCGGTGGAAAGATGTTTGTCAGCATCCTGCCTATTTTAATCGTCTCTTTTGCTGTGGCAGGTTTAATGCAGGTTTTAATTCCAAAGGATATAATAGCTAAATGGCTTGGTACTGAAGCAGGTTTCAAAAGTATAATGATTGGCTGTGTGGCTGGGGCATTAACTCCTGGCGCACCCTATATTACTTTTCCTTTAGTAGCAGGTTTTTATAAAGCAGGTGCCAGCATAGGTGCGGTGGTGGGATTTGTGGCGGCCTGGTCTTTATGGCAGGTCTATAGAATTCCATTAGAGGTGGCACTAATCGGTCCTAAAGTGGCAATAGTGCGATTTTTATCAACTTTAATCTTTCCACCGATTGCCGGTATTTTTGCTCAGACATTTTTCGGGAAGTGAATATGAAAGAAAGTAACTTTGAACCAAAAATCGTAGTCTTTGCCTGCAACTGGTGTTCTTATGCTGGTGCAGATACAGCCGGAGTTGGCAGATTGCAATATCCTCCAAATGTCAGATTAATCCGGGTGATGTGTTCAGGGAGGGTTAGACCTGCTTTTGTTTTGAAGGCATTTGAATTAGGTGCAGATGGGGTGATGTGGTCAGGTTGCCATTTCGGGGATTGCCATTATGTTTTCGGAA
>JAZDLB010000226.1:0-6094 GCA_043802565.1 Candidatus Zixiibacteriota bacterium
TGGAAGACAACCTCCAAAAGGATTAACTTTTTCGTCTTTATATAACTTCATTATCTCCTGATTCATTCTCTGCGGGTCTTTTTTATATTTCTCCTTTAAAGCTGCCATCTTAGGCTGTAAATCTTGCATTTTGACAGCAGAAGTAACACTCTTATGAGTCAGGGGATGAAAAAGAATTTTAATTAATATCGTGAAAACGATAATTACTAACCCGTAATTGGGAATAACCTTATGCAGATTAACGAATATCCATAAGACCGCTAAAGAAAATGGCTTAATAATCTTCCAACCTAAATCAACTAAATTCTCCAAGCCTACTTTATAACCCTTCAAGATATGGTAATCGATCGGACCAATATAAACCATAAAACTGTCTTGAAAAGTATCTCCAGTAGCAGGCATCTCTAAAGAAACACCGATCTTTTTCTCCTCCAACTTTTTATTATCTATATATTTAACTTCCCGGATACCTTCTGCCTTAAACCCTATTCCAGGCTTGTAAAGCGGGACTAAAGAAGCGAGAAAATATTTACTCCGGGTAGCCACCCATTTCGTTTCACCCGACCTGCTCTCTTCCATCTTCCCGATATCCGACCCTTTAGGCTGCTGGAAATTCTTGAGCTTAACCAGCTCTGTCCCCATCATGGATGAGGCTTCAAAATAAGAAAGATCTTCAGATTGGTTAATCTCCGTAGGATTAACTCCACTCCCCCAGGATAGAATACAGCTCCTTCCTAAATTTTTATCCATAGAAATTACATTTAATTGTAGCTGAAAATCATATTTATCTTCAAAGAAGATAAATCTTTTTATTGCAGAAAATCCCTTTTCATCTGAAAAAGTAAAAGTTAAAGTATCAACCGGATGAGCTTTAGAGAGAAAAATGGTATCTTTATCTACGCTGAAATCGAGCTGGCATAAATTCAGGGCTAAATCCGGAAAAGTTATATTTAAAGGGGAAATTGTATCTGAAGGGATAATCTCAATAGGTCCATCCTGGGAATACCTGTATTTTTTAAAGGTAAAACTTTTTAGAATAGCTCCTTTGGTACTGAGCACTCCTTTATAAAAAGAATTTTCTACAAAAACTTTTTTCTCAGGTATAACTTGAGGAGCAAGTGAGATTTCAACTAAAGGTTTTTGGGGAAGTTTTTCAGCTTTCTCTTGAAGAGCCATACTATCTGGAGCAACTACCTCCTGTTTATTTGAAGGGGTAATCCCTTTACCCCCGGTGATCAACTGAACATAATAAGGGTATAAGACTATGATAAGGCCTACGAACAGTAATCCGATTACAGTCCTTTTATCCAATTCTTTTCTCCTTAGGCAAACCTACCTTTTTTAGATTATGTTTTGAGACCGGGTCATATCCTCCAGCAGAAAAAGGGTTACATTTCAAAATCCTCTTAAAAGAAAGCCAGCTACCTTTTAAAATCCCAAAAGATTGCAAAGCCTGGATAGAAAATTCTGAGCAGGAGGGATAATATCTACAGCTCGGAGGGAATATGATTCCCAGGGTGTTTTGATAGATTCTTATTAAAAAAATAAAAAGTTTATTCATCAGATTTTTGTTTGAGTTTAACCAGGTCCAGAAATTCAGTTAAAATTTCATTATACCTTATCGCTTTTTCCTTAGACCTGTAGATCAGAATAACTCTCTCGCCCGGAAAAAATTTCTCCTTGTTTTTTCTGATTACCTCTCTTAAGATCCTTTTTACTCTGTTCCTTTTGACTGCCCCCTTTAATCCGGAACTAACTCCGATCCCAAATTTTATATTTTCTTCTTGGGTTTCCAAGCGCAAAAGAATTAGATTCTGACCAAAGACCCTAACCCCTTTTCTCATTACCTCTTCCCATTCTTTTTTCCTTTTAATTCGAAGAGATTTAGGAAACCCCTCCTTTTTCATCCTTTGCCTTTAACCTTAACGGTCAGTCTTTTTCTTTTTTTCATCCTTCTCCGCTTTAAAACCTTTATGCCGCCTTTGGTCTTAATCCTTTTCCTGAAGCCATGCCCCCTTAGCTTTTTTATCCTTGAAGGCTGATAAGTTCTTTTCATTTCTCAGATCTCCTCTGAATTCATTCTACTTTTTAAGTATTATATAATCCGCCTCAGACAGAGTCAAGCGAAAAGAAAGACAGATTTACATGTTTTTTTCTTATCATCTTTATCTGAATAAAGATATCCGCCGGTTTAATTTTGAAACACAATAAAATTACAATCGATTTTCAAAAATTGCTAAAAATTTTTTAAATAAAATCTTTTTAATCTATACTTCATAAACGAATTAAATTTTTTCAAAAGTTTTTTTCTAAAATCTCTTGACAAGTGAAAAAAGAGTCCTATTATCAAGACAGAAGCTGATGGAGGGAATTTAAGAGTATAGATTTTAAGTTAAAAGAGGAGATTTTATCCAAAAGATATATTCATAGAATTTGAAATTTTTTGTGGATAAATAAGGGCTATTCTATAGATATAACCTCATAACTCTAAGCACAACAAAGGATATTTTTTTATACACATCTGTGGATAACCTTCCACATCTAAGGGAATAGAACTGTTTATTTATTAAGACTCAAAATCGAGAAATATTTTTATGCCTTTAAACAACGAAAAGGTCTGGGAAGAATGTCTTGACATTCTCAGTCAGAAAATAAAAAAACAAAGTTTTCATACCTGGCTCAGGCCTACAAAGGGGATCTCCTGCGAGGAAAAGGTATTGAAGGTGGCAGTTCCTAATAAATTTGTGGCAGAGTGGCTGGAAGAGCATTACCTTGAACAAATTCATGAAACCATAGATAAGGTCGCTCAGGAAAATTTACCTCTATCTTTTTTGATCTCCACAGAAATGGGGGAGATTATAACCAGAATAAATTTTGAGGATAAAAATTCTTCTGTCCTCTCAAAAAATTCAAAACTAAATCAGAAAAAAAAATGCCAGTTCAATCCCAGATATACCTTTGAGACCTTTGTGGTTGGAGAAAGTAATCAGTTTGCCCATGCGGCGGCCTTAGCTGTGGCTGAAGCACCTGGTAAGACCAAATTCAACCCTTTATTCATCTATGGAGGTGTGGGCTTAGGGAAAACCCATTTAGCTCAAGCAATTGGTCACTATGTGAACGAGGAATATAATGAGTTAAATGTGCTCTATGCTACCAGCGAGAAGTTTACCAACGATTTCATCAATTCTATAACCAATAATACCTCTCCGGAGTTCGTGAACTTCTATCGCAATGTTGATCTTCTCCTTTTAGATGATATTCAGTTTTTAGCTGGCAAGGAAAGCACGCAGGTTCAATTCTTTCATGCCTTCAATGCCCTTTACCAGAGCGGCAAGCAGATAGTTCTAACCTCTGATCGTCCGCCTAAGGAGATCAAAGGATTAGAGGAAAGGCTCTTATCCCGGATGCAATGGGGTCTGGTTACAGATATCCAGCCACCGGATTTAGAGACCAGGATCGCCATATTGCAGAAAAAAAGCGAATCAGATGGGATAACCATCCCCCAGGAAATAGCAGTGTTCATTGCAGACAACATAACTTCTAATATTCGGGAATTAGAAGGTGCTCTAATTCGCCTTTTAGCTTATTCCTCCTTGAATAGTAAAGAGTTGAGCGTAGAGTTAGCCAAAGAGGTCTTAAAAGATGTTATTAAAAATGGCTCTAAGGAGATAACCATAAGCGATATTCGGAAAAAAGTAGCAGAAAGTTTTAACCTTTCCGTGGAAAACCTTTGTTCTAAGAAAAAAACCCAGGAGATAGCCTTAGCCCGACAGGTAGCAATGTATTTAGCCCGGAGCCTGACCAGGGCCTCTCTTAAAACCATCGGCTTAGAATTCGGGGGAAGAGATCATTCCACAGTAATTCATGCTTATAATCTGATTGTGGAATGTTTAAAAAAAGATCTGGATTTTAAATTAAAGGTCGATGGGATTATTAATCTTTTGTATTCATCCTAATTTGTCGAATTTGACCTTAAGGGATCCTGTGGATAAATTGTGGATTAGATGTGAGGAAAAGATTTTTAAATTTTATTGTTGATATATTTCTAATTTATTAATATCTTATCAACCAAAGAGATTTATATAATATATATTAAAATATATGCACTATAAAGAGTTAATAAAAAATAAAATAAAGTTATCCACAAATCCACATTATTATTAATTATATATATTTATTGAAATAATTAAGGAGGAAGAAAATGAAGTTCACAATTTTAAAAAGTAAGCTCCTTTCTGCTCTTCAGGATATTGTCAATGTAGTTCCCAGTAAAACTACTTTACCGGTTTTATCTCACCTGCTCTTAGAAACGGATGATTCCAAATTAAAATTAGCCGCTACAGACTTAGATATATCGATTGTAACTACCATACCGGCAAATGTGGTAAAAAAAGGTGGAATAACCATCCCTGCGAAAACCTTAACTGATATAATCAGGGAATCACCCGAGACCCAAATAGAGATCAATACCACTGAAAACCGGATGGAGCTAAAGATCGATCAGGGTATTTATAAATTGCCAGGTTTGCCGGTGGATGAGTTCCCTAAATTACCAACGGTAAATCTATCCAAGGAGATAAAAATATCCGGTTCCGATCTTTGCCGGATGATAAGAAAAACCATCTTTGCTATTTCCATGGATGAAACCAGACCTGCTTTAAATGGTGTTCTGTGGCACACCAAAGGTGAAAATATGCAGATGGTAGCCACGGATGGTCACCGCTTAACAAAATTTTCCAGGGTAAATAAAAATTTAAAAGGGTTACACGAAGATGTGATTGTACCCCCGAAGATCTTAAATCTTTTACTCAGGTTAATCGGAGATCGGGATAAAGAGATTGGAGTTATTTTTGAGGAAAAAAATCTAATCTTCGATTTAGGGGATACGATTTTATCCACCCGGTTAATAGAAGGACCTTACCCGAACTTCGAACAGGTTATACCTAAGGATAACGATAAAAAATTAATTGTGGATAAGGAGCTTTTAGCTTCAACCGTGAGAAGGGTCTCCATACTTTCAAATATGCTTACCCATCAGGTGAAATTCTCTATAAAAAAAGATAGCTTAGAGCTTTCCTCTGCCAACTTCGACCTGGGTGGAGAGGCTAAGGAAAAAATTCCCTGTGAATATAAAAATGATGAGATGGATATCGGTTATAATGCCCTTTACATTCAGGACGTCTTAAAACAGACCGATGGAGATGAGGTGGTTTTTGAGTTCTCCAGCCCGGTCTCAGCCGGTGTGGTCTATTCAACTCAGAAAAAGGAAGATGAAGATTATATCTGCCTGATAATGCCATTGAGGTTAGTGGAGTAGTCTCATCTTTTACGAAATAATATTTTTATAAATTCCAAAGGGGAAAGAATTTCATTTCATATAAAATTACAACCTTTCCCTTTATTTTTCTTTCAAAAAAAATCATAAGTCCAAGAAAAATAGTTGCTTATTAGAATCGTAGATATTATATTAAATCTATGCAGATAAGGAGTAGAACAGAACCAGAAAGCTTAAGGGGGGTTCTTCAAAACCTCTTAAGGAGCTTGGGATTAGAAAAAAGGATTAAGGAACAAGAGCTTGTTCTAAACTGGGAAAAGATAGTTGGTGAAAAAATAGCAGATAAAGCAAAAGCGTATAAGATAGAAGGGAATAAACTTTTTGTCAGGGTAGAAAGCTCTTGCTGGAGGAATGAGCTTTTTTATTTGACAAAAGATATAACAGAGAAGTTAAATTGTTCAGTACACCAGGAGCTAGTAAAAGATATACTCTTCCTCAATGGATTTAATTTTTATTCGTTTTGAAGTAGCGACCCTAAAAGGGTCGCACTACGAAAAACATAGATGAGGAGAAGAAAGATTAGGGGAAGAAGGATATGAGCAAAACCAGAGAAGAGTCCGAATTAGAATCAGTGGAAAAAATTAAGTTAGGGCATCATTACGATGCCACCACCATTACGGTTTTACCGAAAGCCGTTTCTTTGTCCTCAAATATACGGATATAAAGCGCAATGAGATAGAATCATTGTTTAAAAAACGTTATATTCAGATGGTGCTTGTCATCCCCGAAGATTTTTCAGAAAGTCTCGTTTCAAACCGC
>JAZDLB010000227.1:0-4127 GCA_043802565.1 Candidatus Zixiibacteriota bacterium
ATTCCTGAAGGGGTTTTGAATCAGGAGGTCAAGGCAGTTTACAAATATAAAGATTAGCTCTGGTTTGGAACCAGGGATGCAGTCGTAGGTATAGACCTTATAAACAGGAAAAGGAAGATTTACCAATCGCCGGTCAATTATCCCGGCACAGAGGTAACGAAACTGATCTGCGATGATAAATATCTTTGGGTAGGGACGATTATGGGGGCATGGAGATTGGATAAACAAAATAATATCTGGAAGGGGTATTATAAAGAAGACGGGCTTCTTGATAACAACATTCAGACACTGCTTTTAGATGGGGATTATATCTGGTTTGGGACCCAGAGAGGGGCTACCCGTTTTTACTGGAACAATCCTTTAAGGATGGATTAAATGGAATCAATATGGAGTGCATCATCCGTGATGATGCCACTGCCTCCATCTGGATGCAGTCCATAGACAATATTGCATTGACACAGTCAATGCACTCCATAAGAAAATCGTCCTCATCTTCGGACGGACCTTTAGATGTAGCGGAGGTCTTCAGACCTCCACCTGTAAAAAGAATGGAACTCTAAAGAGTTCCGCTACATAAAAAAGTGATTACAAAATATGGGAAACTGAGGAATGGAATTAGAAAAGATAGATGAGTTCGGGCTGATAGATTTAATCCGAAAAAAAATCTATACTAAAGATAAAAGGGTTGTTTTAAATATTGGGGATGATGCGGCGATCCTCAGAGGTTCAAAAAATAAACTCTTAGTTTTCACCACCGATACCCTGATGGAGAAAGTCCATTTCGACTTAAAATATTGTTCTTACAGAGATGTGGGCTGGAAAAGTATGGCCGCAAATCTATCCGATATTGCCGCTATGGGAGGGATTCCTTTAGCCGGGATAATTTCCCTGGGGATTTCGTCAGGAACGAAAGTTGAAAATATTCTAAAACTCTATTCTGGACTGAAAACCCTATCCTCAAGATTCAAGTGCCCGATTGTGGGTGGAGATATATTTTCATCTAAAGAATTGGTTATAACCATCTCACTCTTAGGAGAAGTAGAAAAAAATCTATTTAAAACCCGGTCAGGTGCAAAAATCGGGGATTTAATCTGCGTAACTGGCGATTTGGGGGAAGCTGAGGCGGGTTTGAGATTTTTAAGAAGTTCCTTAGGGAAGAAAAGAATCCACCTAAATAATTCGATTATAAAAAAACATCTTACCCCTTATCCGAGGATAGAAGAAAGCAGGCTTTTAGTGAAGAATTTTAAGATAACCTCAATGATCGATATAAGCGATGGGCTTTCTTCTGATCTATATCACCTCTGCGAGGAAAGTAACAAAGGCGCTTTAATCTATGCCGACAAAATTCCTATTAGCCAGAAAACGAGAGAGACTTGTAAGCTTTTAAACCTTTCACCTCTAAATTTGGCTTTAAGCTCAGGTGAGGAATACGAGCTTCTTTTTACCTTGAGTCCGGAAGAAGAAAAAAAGCTTTTGAAAGTAACTCAGGGTAAGTTTCAAGTTAGCATAATTGGAAAAATAAAGACTAAAAAAGAAGGGGTTAAGATAAAAGAGTTAAATGGTAGAATTAAAGATTTAGAGAAGACCGGGTATAGTCATTTTTAATTATAGAACAAAAGGTATCCCCATCTTGCCCTCAAGATGGGGATAATCGTAGGGACAGGACACTGTCCTGTCCGAATAGAATAATTTGGGTTCGATAAATCGAACCCCTACATACAACCGTAGCCCTTTGACATACGACGGATTAACGTAGGTCAACCATATCCAAAGGATTAGTTGACAATTATTCTGTAGGGACACGGCACGCCATGCCCCTACTTTTTGTCATCTTTTATCTGTCATTTTCTTTTACGGACAATCTTTACAGGGCTCAGGTCCTCCTTTAAACAGATAATTTATCTTGTAAACCACATCCGAAACTGTCTCCTTCCCATCACAGTTCACATCCCCGGCTACTAACGGCACTGGTGCAGAACCACCTTTGAATAGATAGTTTATCTCACAGATCACATCCGATACACTTATCTTTCCATCCCCATTACAATCCCCGCACAGATAAACATAAAAACTCCAGGTCTGGTCTGACCATCTTACCGCTCCCCATTTGTCATAGGCTTTTACTTTCCAATACCAGGTTTTAAGGCTATCTGTGAAGGTGAAGGTCGTATCCAGCAGGCAGTCGTAAACTACAGTTGAGTCAGGGTTGAACACAATAGAACGGCTGAGAAATAAATTATACCTAACAGTGTCATCTGGGTCAGGGTCGATTGAAGGTTGCCATGTAAGAGTTACTGGGGTTTTAACTGAATCAGAATTTAGAGGGGATAGTAAGAAATAGGAATTTGGGTGGGTGTTGCTGATTAATCCTTCGTATGCCTGCAGTGTTTTTCCGCTGACGATGACCTCGTTTTTGCCATCGTTGTCAGAATCGCCCACATAGCTATAATAGCTTGAGTCAGGTAGCTGTTTCACTACGACTGTGTCGTAGCCTGAACAGGTATATGAGTAGACTAGGAGCTGGTCATATCGTAAAACTAAGAACTCGTTGTCTCCGTCGTTCAGGATATCAGCTATGAACGGACTGTAACTCTCTTTATCTGAACCTGTTTCAGACCAGTCAAGCTCATAGGAATCCCCAACGGTGTGTTCGAATACGTAGATTCCTCGGTTAGCTATAGTTCCGCTTCCATGCACCGCCACCAGAATCTCATTCTCTCCATCATTATCGGTGTCACCAACTTGAGCCTGAGCCCCCAGGGTGTAAGGAGAACCAGTGTCAAAATCGTAACTCCAAACCTCTTGGTAAGACCCACTACGATACTCCCAGACGCACACAGACGTGCCCCAAATCGATTTAGTAAGCACTATCTCCAAGGAATCGTCATTGTCACAGTCTGCGATGGTGACTGAGTAATTGTCCTTTCCAGTGACATAACTGAAGCTTTCTGCATACTGACACTCCCCAACCCGCTCGAAAATCTTGAACCCACGCCAATAATAGTTGTAAGACACCACCAACTCGTTCTGACCATCATGGTCAACATCACCAATGGCAAGGTCGCCTATACCTTCACCTACCGTCATGCTCCAGCAACTATCATAATTATCTCCTCCCGTATGTTTCCAGATAGTAAGTCTGCCGTTGGAGTTTATGTCGTGAGGGCTTGTATTGGCAATCACCAGCTCATTGTCCGGATCGGAGTCCAGATTCCCCACAGCGATTCTAACTTCAAGGGACTGCTCTATGGGGATTCCCGCCTTCCAGGTAGGGCAGTAAGCTTGACCATAACAATTGCCCCAATCATACTTGAACACCTCACAGCCATTCCCGTTCGTTTCCCACTGCATTAAACTGCCAGATAAAACCTCGTTCTGTCCGTCGTTGTCCGCATCTGCCACTACCGGTGACTGATACCAAGAAATGCTCGACTTCTCAAGAAGAAGTTGAAGGGTTTGAGAGTAAGTTGAGTTTAAAGGTGTGAGTAATAAAATTAAAAAAGTGAAGATAAAAAGAAAAGATTGAGTTCTACCCCCCCCCCATCCAAGTTTTTGTGGAACAAGGAGTTGGATGGTAAATCTTTGCCATGGTGAACAGATTGCTTCATCTCGCCTTTGGCGAACTCGCAATGACTCGTTCGTTTGTAAAGCATCTTGCACCTCCTGGGATTATAAGGTTAATGGTTTAGATTAACGTCCTTTGTGATGATGGTAGAACAGACATTCTTGTCTGTTCCTGGTGGTCAGACAGGAATGTCTGACCTACCTGCTATCTTTGATTTGTCAAGCAGGCTCACGCCATGCTTGACCTACGCATATCTTGCCCTCCAGTGCGTTAATGGTTTAGACACTTCTCCCCTCTTTAAATCAGTGTCCGGTTAGCTATTGCTCTAAGATATAAGGCTTCAAATACAAGAAGAATATAGTATTTTCCAATGTTCTGTCAAGAAAAAACCTTAGTTTTTCTTATTTTTTGTAGCGGAAACCTTCAGGTTTCCATTAAAAACAATGAAGGCTAAAGCCTACCGTTACATACAAAAAACGTCCGACAGAAACACCGGACGTTACGTTTTTCCCACCCTGAGGGCAAGGCGGGTCTATTAATAATTTTTTCTCTTGAACCT
>JAZDLB010000228.1:0-9595 GCA_043802565.1 Candidatus Zixiibacteriota bacterium
TTCCTGAAGCTCGTAAGGTAACTTTTAAAAATCTCAAGATGGCTTTTCCTCAATTAAAAACAAACAGTTACAAGAAAATCTCCTTAAAAGTATTTGAGAGCCTGGGCAAAAACTCAGTTGATGCGATCAGGTTACCAAAGATGAGCTGGGATAAGATTCAAAAAATGATTAAAGTAGAAGGATTAGAGCATCTTGAAAAGGCTTATTCACAGGGAAAGGGGGTAATAGGAGTTACTGGCCATATCGGGAATTTTGAGCTTTTAGCCGCATACGTCTCATTGCGAGGTTTTAAATTATCAGCCATAGGCAGAGAGCTTTATGATCCCAGGCTGAACGAACTTTTAATCAAGAATAGACAGAAAGTCGGAGTGCAGAATATCTATTCAACTGCAAGTGCAAAAGAAATAATCAAGGCTTTGAACTCAGGAAGAATGATAGGAATTCTTATGGATCAGGATACTTCGAGAGTAAGGGGGATTTTTGTAAAGTTTTTCGGCAAATTAGCCTGGACACCAGTTGGTCCTGCAATTTTAGCTTTAAGATTTAACTCCCCGATTGTGCCTATGGCAATAGTTCAAACCAGAAAAGGGAATTATAAAATAATAATCAAGAAGGAAATTAAACCTCTTCCAGAAAAAACAAAAGAGGAAAATATCTATTATCTTACCCAGAAATGCACAGATTTTTTGGAGGAGGTAATCAGAGAATATCCGGATCAATGGGTCTGGATGCATAAACGCTGGCTCAGAACAACAAATAACACTTGATAAAATAAAAAGATGATATAATTTATACAGATTTGTATGGACAAAAAGATAATTCTACTTATATTTCTTTTAGGATTAAGTCAGGTTTTTTTCTGTAAGGAGGAAAGCCAGAAAAAAGCCCAAAAGATAAAGTCTTTTCCAGATCAGGTGGTGGAGAATACCAGTATGGTCTTTACCCAGAATGGTGTGAAGACAGCTGAGATAAAGGTAAAATATTTAGAGAAGTATGAAAGGGAGGATCTCTCCAGAGGAAAGGTAATTTTTGCAGATATATACGACCGTGAAGGTAAGCATATTTCCACCATACAGGCTGATTCTGGCTGGATAAAGGAGAAAAGACAGGAGCTTATGGTTTTAGGGGACGTGGTGGTTAAGACTGATCAGGGGATGATCCTTGAGACCCAGAGCCTTAGCTGGAATCCCCGGACCAATAAGGTTACTACAGAAGATTTTGTAAAGATAACCAAAGGAAAGGATGTAATAACCGGTTATGGTTTAGAAGCTGACCAGGAATTAAAAGAGCTGAAGATCAAAAAAGAGGTTAAAGGGAAGATAAAAGAGGTCCCCAAGGAAGAGATAGGGGAGTAGAGAAAAAATTGATATTTGCAGGGCTGGGAGCCCCGCCTACGATCTTTTACCATGGGACTTTCGTAGGGGCGGGCACCCTTGCCCGCCAAAGTTCTTTAGTTGCTCTTGACACATAATGAGAATATGCAGATATTAAGATCAGAAGAATTGATTAAGGTCTATAAAAAGCGTAAGGTAGTGAATGAGGTTTCTATTGAAGTCAAGCAGGGAGAAGTGGTTGGTCTTTTAGGACCCAACGGAGCTGGGAAAACCACTACATTTTATATGTTCATCGGCTTTATTAAGCCTAATTCAGGTAAGGTCTTAATCGATTCCGAGGATATAACTAATCTTCCAATGTATAAAAGGGCTCAAAAGGGGATCGGGTATCTTTCACAGGAACCTTCTATATTCAGAAAATTGACAGTTGAAGAGAATATACTGGCAATTCTGGAGATGCAAAAATTGGATAAAAAAGAGCGTAAGATTAGATTGGAAGGATTGTTAAATGAACTGGATATCGCTTCATTAGCCAGGAATAAAGCCTATACCCTTTCAGGTGGAGAAAGGAGAAGGGTTGAAATAACCCGGGCTTTAGTTACTGAGCCAAAGTTTATGCTTTTAGATGAGCCTTTTTTAGGAATTGATCCGATAGCAGTTGAGGATATTCAGAAGATAATCTTCAGGTTAAAACAGAAAAACTTAGGAATCCTGATTACCGACCATAACGTCAGGGAGACCTTAGCCATAACTGATAGAGCCTATATAATGTGTGATGGTCAGATATTGAAGTCCGGCACCTCAGAATTCTTAGCCTCTGATCCGGAGGCAAAGAAAATCTATTTAGGTGAGAGATTCAGGTTAAATTGAATAACGCTTTAATCCGATAAAAGATTAGGGAGAAACCATAAAATAAAGATATGAAATTAGGTTTACAGGTAAAGCTTAGACAAACCATTGCCCCTCAACTGATCCAGTCCTTAAAGCTTTTGCAGATGCCCCTCCTCAAGTTAGAACAACTCTTACGTCAGGAGCTTTCAGTTAATCCCTTGTTAGAAGAGGTTGAAACTTTAGAGGACATAGAGACCCCCCCTTCTGAAAAGGAAACAGAAATCGACCCTCAGTTAGGTAAGATAGACTGGGGTGAATATTTAGGCGAAGAGAGTGAGTTCAGGGTAAAGGGAGAAAAAGAAAAACAGGAGGATAAAAAGGAAAGACCAACTGTAGTGGAGAAAACTTTAGGTGAGTACCTTATGGAACAGCTTAATTTTAACAAGCTGAGCGAGGATGAGCACCGGATCGGAGAATACATAATTGGCAATATAGATGAAAATGGTTACCTTTCCTGTTCATTAGAGGAGATAATTGAAGCGTTGAAGGTGGATCCGGAGGTTGCTAAAAAGGTGCTTAAGCTGATTCAGAGTTTTGATCCATTAGGGGTTGGGGCAAGGGATTTAAGAGAATCGCTTCTTATCCAGCTTAAAGAGAAGGGGCTGGAGCAAAGCTTAGCTTATCGGATTGTAGACCAGTATCTGAATGAGCTGAACAAGAAAAGCCTTACTCAGTTAGCCAGGTTTTCAGGGGCAGAGCTTGAAGAGGTACAGAAAGCTATGGATGTCATTCGGACCCTTTCTCCTAAACCTGCGGCCGGGAGGTTTGTGAATGCGGCTTTTCCTTTAGTTCCGGACCTGATTGTGGAAAAGGTGGGGAACGAGTTTCTGGTCTTCCATAACGATAAGAATGTCCCCCGGATGAGAGTTAACCCAGCCTATAAAGGGCTTTTGAAAAAGGATAGCTTAACCAGTTCTGAGGCAAAGGATTATGTGAAGAAAAAATTAGAACAGGCTCGCTGGCTTTTAAATGCTATAAATCAACGCCGTTCTACAATGGTAAATGTTATGGGTTCGATCATAGAAGAACAGAAGGAATTCTTCGAAAAGGGACCAGAATATTTAAAGCCCTTGACCATGGAAGCAATAGCCAATAGAGTGAATATGAATGTGGCAACTGTTTCCCGGGTCTCAAATGATAAATATGTCCAGACCCCCCATGGTTTATTTGAGATCAGATATTTCTTTAACTCCGGATTGACCAAAGATGATGGACAGGAGATCTCCAAGCGACATATCAAAAGTATGTTAGAACAGATAATCAAGGAAGAAAGCCCTGCTACCCCTTTATCTGACAGGGAGATCCATACTCTGCTTAAAGAAAAGGGGATCAATTTAGCTCGCAGGACTGTAACCAAATATCGGGAGGAGCTCAAACTCCTTCCAGCTCGTTTCCGAAAAAGGGTGACCAAAGAGAAAAACAAACCTTTAGAAAAAGAAGAGGAAAAGACCAACTCCTCCCCGGAGGGGATAAGCTAAATTTATTTACAGGTTTTAGGTTCACCCATCAAGGTAAATCAGGCCAACCGATGGAAAAAAGAAAGGAGCATTTATATGGAAGTAAGGACTACTGCCCGGCATTTCGAATTGACTAAAGAGCTCAAAGATTTCGTTAATAAAGAGATAAACCGTTTAGAGAGATATTTCGATCAGATCATCGACTCACATCTGATCTTAGAAGCAGAGGGATATAGAAAGAGCGCTGAATTGAATTTAAAAGTCTATGGCACAGTGCTTATCAGCCGGCACAGCTCAGATGATTTCCGAACTTCGATCGAAGGGGCTTTAGAGAAGATGGAAAGACAGCTTAAAAAATATAAATCCAAGTTAAAGGAAAGAAAATTTCGTGAGAGGAAAAGGGGTAAAACTTTAGTGAACCTTCCCTCAGATTCTGAGGAAGAATAAGTTTTAAAAAAGATGGAAAATATCGAAGTTGAAAAGCTTTACAAAGAGAGGAAAGATTTCTTAGAGCTTAACCTTTTGAACAGCGAAGAGGGGCTCAAAAAGAAGATCTTAAATAATGAGATTCACCGACCAGGCTTAGCCCTTTCCGGATACACGGACAGGTTTGCTCACGAGAGAACCCAGGTTATGGGTGAGACTGAGATCACTTTTCTACAGAGCTTAGATCAAACTAAAAGGAAAAATCTTTTAGAGAAAGTCTTTTGCTTCGATATCCCCTGTATCATTATCTCTAAGAATATCTACCCTCCTTCGGACCTGCTTGAGATAGCGGATCGGACCAAAACGCCGGTTTTTCAGTCGCGTCTTTCCACAACTGAACTAACTAACAGGTTAAGCCTTTACCTGGATAATATCTTTGCTCCTCATACCACCATGCATGGAACTCTGGTGGATGTTTACGGGGTAGGGTTATTCTACACTGGCAAAAGTGGCATCGGTAAGAGCGAATGCGCTCTGGATTTAGTTGAGAGAGGACATCGACTGGTAGCAGATGATGTAGTCCAGATTATCCGAAAAACACCTGAGGTCATCGTGGGTACGGGAAGCGAGCTTTTGGGCCATCATATGGAGATCAGGGGTGTGGGAATAATAGATCTGGCGAAGCTTTTTGGCATCAGGGCGATCAGAATTCAGAAAAGGATTGAGGTTGAGGTAAGGCTGGTCTTGTGGAGGGATGATTTGGAATATGAGAGATTAGGGATTGAGAATAAGTTCACCCGCATCTTAGGTGTGGAAATCCCGGTAGTTACCATCCCGATCTCTCCAGGAAAGAACATTACCGTGATCTCTGAGGTAATTGCGATGAATCATATGTTGAAAATCTACGGAGAGGATCCGGCAAAGGAATTCTCTAAAAAACTTTCAGAGGAGATCTCCCGGAAAAAGCTGGTGAGCGACTATTTAGAGAGCGATATGGAATAGAAAAGGTCAACGATAATAGAAGAAAAGTGCCCGAAGAAAGGGCATTTATTTTTTAAGAAGGAAGAAGATGGATAATCGAACAATCGAGCTAAGAGTAGGAATTGTAGTAGCGATAGCGGTAATTATACTTTTTGCCGGGATCATCTGGTTAAAGGAGTATAAGTATAATGTTGAAAGGTATAGATATTCAGTCCTTTTCCCAAATGTTGGAGCTTTGGAGGTGGGCGATCCGGTTACGGTCTTAGGAGTGGCTAAGGGTAAGGTAGAGAAGATCAAACTTTCGGGTGGGGATGTCCTGGTAACCTTTAATCTAACCACAGATGTAAAACTGAAAACGGATGCAAAGTTTACAGTAATGAATATCGGGTTAATGGGAGAAAGGTTTATGGACATAGCGCCTGGTCATTCCCCAGAGCTTCTGGACCTCTCAAAACCAGTTAAAGGTTTCTATGATACTGGAATCCCGGAGATGATGGGGATGTCTGGACAGATGTTAGAGGAGGTCAGGAGATTGGTGGCTCATTTAGAGGGGGTCTTTGGGACTCAATGGTCTCAAGAGTCGATAAAGGGGACTATCCGTGATTTAAAAAAATTGTCCGGAGAGCTGGTTAGACTTCTGGATAAGAATAAAGATAAACTCGAAAAAACCGCAGATGACTTATCTTATACTTCTTCAGAACTTAAAGGGATGCTGGAGAAGAATAAAGAGAAAATTCAGTCCACTCTGGATAATTTTACCACTGCTTCAGCCAAATTAGATACCCTTACTACTACCTTGAGCTCGCTTTCGGTCTCTTTAAAGAATTTGACTCAAAAGATCGAATCCGGGGAAGGGACATTAGGAAAGCTGGTTAATGACAGCACACTTTATATTGATCTTAAGAAAACTACCAGGAATGTGGATGAGCTTATAACCGATATAAAAAAGAACCCTAAAAGATATTTAAAGTTTAGTCTGTTTTGAAAAAGATAAAATTTGCATTCGGGATTCATAACCACCAGCCGATCGGGAATTTCGAGCAGGTTTTCGAGAAAGCCTGTAAAAGGTGCTATTCTCCCTTCCTTGAGCTTTTAGAGAAATACCCGTTTTTTAAACTCTCCTTACATTACTGCGGAATACTTTTCGACTGGCTTTTTGATAACCATCCTGAATTAGTTGAGAAGCTCAAAGTCTTAGTGAGAAAAGGGCAGGTAGAGCTTTTAACTGGAGGTTATTACGAGCCGGTCTTTCCGGTTATCCCGGATGAGGATAAGATCGGGCAGATTAAAAAACTCACCTCCTTTATTCAAGACAAATTTAATTTCACCCCTTCGGGGATGTGGGTGGCAGAAAGGGTCTGGGAACCTCATCTGCCTAAATTTTTTGCTCAAGCCGGGGTGAAATTTGGGCTTTTAGATGATTCTCACTTCAAATATTCCGGGCTTGAGGATAAAAGGCTTTTAGGCTATTATCTTACCGAAGAGGAAGGGTATCCTTTAGCTTTATTCCCGATAAGCAAGAAGCTCAGATATTATATCCCTTTTAAGGAACCAGAAGAGATAGTCGATTATCTCAAAAGCCTTTCTACCGAAGAAGGGGAAAATCTTATAGTCTATGCAGACGATGGCGAGAAATTCGGAATTTGGCCCAAGACTTTTGAACACTGCTATGAAGACCGGTGGCTGGAAAGATTTTTTGAGAAACTCAAAGAGAATTTGGACTGGATTGAGATGGTTCATTTCAGCCAGGCATTAAAAGAAATTCCTCCTTTAGGACGGATATATCTCCCCACTGCCTCTTACTATGAGATGATGCACTGGGCACTTTTGCCCAAAGCTTTTCAGGAATTTGAGAATTTTGAAAAAACTCTTTCGGAACAAAATCTCTTTGAGAAATACGGGATCTTTGTGCGTGGAGGGTTCTGGAGGAATTTTCTGGCAAAATATCCAGAATCAAATCAGATGCACAAACGGATGCTCTATTTGAGTCAAAAGATTAAAAAATTGGAAAGTAGCAAAAATATAAATAAAGCAAAACTTTTCCTGATTAGGGATGAGTGCTGGAAAAGTCAGTGTAATGACCCATACTGGCACGGGGTCTTTGGTGGATTATACCTGTCCAATCTGAGAAAACCGATCTACGAACATCTGATCAAAGCAGATAAGCTCATAGACCAGTTAAAGCATAAAGATGAAAAATGGATCGATTATGAAGTCTTAGATTTTGATAAAGATGGTAAAGAGGAGATCATAATTGAATCTCCGGTTTTTAATTTGTATTTCTCACCTCAAAATGGTGGTGTATTGTATGAATTAGATTTCAAGCCAAAGGATTTTAATCTTCTGGATATTTTATCCCGCAGGGAAGAGGGGTATCATAAAAAACTTTCGGAGATAAAAAATCAAGAGCTTAAAACCACTGAAAAATTCGCCAGCATCCACGATTTAGTTCAGGTTAAAGAAGAGGGCTTAGAAAAGTATCTGACTTATGACTGGTATAGAAGGGGTTCTTTTATTGACCATTTTCTGGGAAAAGATGCAAACTTAGATGATTTTGCCAGATGCCAGTATCCAGAACAGGGTGATTTTGTGAATCAGCCTTATGAACACAAAATTAACCAAAAAGAAGATTTCCTTGAATTAATACTGTCTCGATATGGTTTTGTCTGGATGGATAATCAAAAGGCGAATATTAAGTTGATTAAAAAAATTTCCCTGAAAGGAGATAAAAAAGAATTAGAGATAATCTATGAATTGGAAAACAGCCATTCTGGACCTGTGGATTTGTGGTTCGGGATAGAGTTTAACTTCGGGATGCTCTCCTGTGAGGATGAAAGGAAAAGCTATTTTGTGAAGGCGGTTGAGCTAAAAGAGAGAAAGCTCAGCTTAAAAAGTGAAGATGAAAATATTGTATCTTTCGGGATAAAAGATAAAGCCTTAGGATTATTTATAGATTTTAAGCTTGATAGACCAACAAGTTTATGGCAATTTCCGTTATTTACGGTTTCTTTGTCTGAATCAGGTTTTGAGAAGACTTACCAGAGCACCATTTTATTCCCAAACTGGAAGATTAAATTAAATCCAGAAGAGGTCTGGCAGGTTAAAATAATTAAAAGGATTGATAACTTGTCCCGCATGGATCCATTCGGATAGTTGCCCGATTCATCGGGCTTTTTCTAGGTAGGTCAAGCATGTCCCGCTTAAAGCGGACTGCTTGACAAATAGATTTCCTGGTAGGTTAGACTTTCCTGTCTGACAATATTAAACAGACAAGAATGTCTGTTTAACCGCTCTTGCATAAATTGTCAACCAGTCCCCGTAGGGGACATGGTTGACCTACAAAAGATTTTCTTCAATGATTTTCTTCTTCAAATTCTTAACGTGAGTACCTCCCCAGTAGAGCTTATCACATTTGGAACAATAGACAAAACTCTCCTGGGTCTTGAACACAAAAGGTGGGACTTTATTTTCCACTTCTTTTTTGGGGACTGAAACCAAAACCTGATTGCAGACCATACAACGGGTGAAAAGATTTTCCTGTTCAGGTTTTAAATTGTATTTTCTCAGGACCTCTTTTAACTGTTCTAAAGGGTTATTTGAGGATAAGAGCAAAAAGTTTTTTTCTGCGGATTTAAATCTTTTCAACTCTGTATCCCGGCTTAAGATTATCCGGTTATCCTTCAAAGCCTTTGAGACTAACTCTGTATCCTCAATATCCATGCTGAACAAAGTATCATACCCTAAGGTCCTGAGCCACTTGGCTAACTTCCCTAAATTGTCATCGCAGATGAATTTCATAGAAAGACCTTCTAAAAAAACTGATTTAAAGAATATCTGTTGAACTTATTTTAAATAATCCAGAGTAGGTTTGTCAAGGGTTTTAAATAAAAAAAATAATGATTGTCATTGCGAGCTCCGATTTATCGGAGCGAAGCAATCTGTTTATTCTATGGGGATTGTTTCGTCGTTCACCTTTGGCGAAACTCCTCGCAATGACAGATTAAGCATTATTTCGGTAGACCCAGGTTTTCCTCAACCTGGGTCTATAGTCCCGCCTTGAGGGCAAGGCAGGGATACCGGTTTTGTAGAGGTGGGGTCTCCCCGCCCCTACATCTCATCTGTAAACCCATGTTGACCTCAACATGGGTCTATGACCCACTATGTGGGCAAGGTGGGAATACTAATTAAAAAATAATTGACCTTTTGTAGGGGCAATTCATGAATTGTCCCTACACTTAATGGGGACAGAACGATGTTCTGTCCGTAAAATTTTTTTGTGGGTAGGGGTGCAATCCCTGCCCAAGCAAAAGAGAAGTAGGGGCACGGCGCGCCGTGCCCCTACAATCTCAACCCGCAGAGCATATGATATTTACCGATCTGCTCCAAGCTTATTAAACCTTTGAAGATCTCCCCCTGCATCACTGGAAGGACTGAAAGTTTTTCAGAGGTCATTCTTTTAAAAGCTTCAGAAAGAGGGGCATCTTCTGAGGTGCTAATAAATTCCCG
>JAZDLB010000229.1:0-3219 GCA_043802565.1 Candidatus Zixiibacteriota bacterium
AGATTTTAGAAAGAATTTCTGGAGTGTAAAGCTTTAGCTTTACATTATTAAAACACGGTAAATGCTTGGCAAACCTATCCGAGAAACGGATCCGTAGGAAAGGTTTGCACTCCAAGTGAAATATTTTCCGTCGGGTCAGGGGACCCGACGGTCACTTAAAAACTTTTACATGCATCGTCACGGACGATGCACTCCATAATCTATATGTTTGTAATCGGAACCGCAGGGCATGTTGATCATGGCAAATCCTCTCTGATTCTGGCACTGACCGGAATCGATCCGGATAGACTGCCAGAGGAGAAATTAAGAGGGATGACTATTGATTTAGGGTTTGCCTGGCTTCCCTTAACGGATGGAACTGAATTAGGAATAGTTGATGTGCCCGGACATGAAAGATTTGTCAAGAATATGATTGCAGGGGTTGGTGGTATTGATGCCGCACTTTTGATTATAGCGGCTGATGATGGCTGGATGCCACAGACTCAAGAGCATTTAGAGATTTTAGAACTCTTAGGAGTCAAAGAAGGGATTGTAGTTATTAACAAGATCGACTTAGTTAAAGAAGACTGGCTTAATTTAATGGAGGAGGACATTAAACAGAAACTTAAAGGGACATCCTTAGAAAATGCTGTTATAGTCAAAACTTCAGCCACTCAAAAAACCGGGATTGACGAACTGAATAAGCAGATCCAGAAACTTGTAAGCAAACTCAAAGTTAGGAAAGATATAAATAAACCCAGACTTTATATCGACAGGGTTTTCACTATGACCGGAATGGGAACAGTTGTTACCGGCACTCTGATCGATGGCTCTTTCAAAGTTGGACAGGAGGTGGAAATTGCTCCTCAGGGGATAAAGACCAGGATAAAAAACCTTCAAAAGTACAAAAAACAGGTAGAGATTGCAGGTCCAGGAACAAGGGTAGCTTTGAATCTTATCGGAGTAGAAAAAGAAAAGATTAAAAGAGGAGATGTGGTAATAAATCCAGGAACAGCCATTCTAACCTCGTTCTTAGATGTAAAAGTAAATATGATCCCGGATGCTCCCTATAATTTGAAACATGGCTCTGATCTTCTTTTTATGCTGGGCACAAAAGAGATTATAGGCAGAGTAATCCTTTTAGATGCAGGGGTTCAAAAATTTGAATCCCTGCTTAAACCTGGTCAGAGTGGTTTTGCTAGGATTAAACTAAAAGAGCCAGTCCTGGCAAGAATAGGAGATCATTTTATCTTAAGATTACCCACACCAGCAAAAACCCTTGGGGGTGGTGCAGTCCTGGATATATTCCCTTCAAAGCTTAAAAGGAAGGATAAAGAACTAATAACCTTTTTAGCCCGAAGGGAGAATTTAGATATATCAGAGTTAATTCTAACCGAGCTTAAAAAAGTAGATTTTCTGCCCAGAATGGAGATTCTCAGTGCCTCCATCTTTAGCTCAGAGGAGATCGAGTCAACCTTAATATCTCTGGAAAACAAAAAAGAGGTAGTGGCTAAAAAGAATCTGGTAACAGCTAAAGGAAAGTGGGAAAAACTTTTATCTCAGATTTTAGAAAGAGTGAATAAAGAGCATATAGATAAACCTTTCGTCTATGGTTTGAGAATTTCAGACCTCGCTTCGAGGATGAATTTCAAGGAAAAGTTAATCGCAGAAGGGGTAGAGCATCTTTTAACTGCTGGCAAGTTGATTCAAAAAGAAAACTTATTAGCTCTGCCAGAACATCAACCTCAATTGACTGAAAAACAATCCCTTTCAGCTCAAAATATTTTGAAGAGATTTGAAGAGAACCGATTTTCACCTCCTACCAAAGGTGAGCTATTAGAGGAGAATCCAGATTATCAGAAGATCCTTCTTTTCCTGCTTCAACAAGGGAAACTTATAGAATTAAAAGAGGGGATACTTTATATAACAGAAGATTTCGAAGTGATTACTAAAAGGATAAAAGACTTCATTAACAGAAATGGACCATCTACGGTCAGTCAGATAAGAGAATATCTGAATATAAGCCGCAAATATGCAGTTCCGATTTTAGAAAAACTGGATGAATCAGGAATTACACTGAGGGAAGGGGATAAGAGGGTTCTTTCTAAATAAAGAAGGTTTTAGGTGATAGGTAGTAGGTTTTAGGGAAACACCGTTTCTTGTGGTCGTCGTCCGCCTCAGGCGGACTGACCCGACGGATAAAAGAACGCATCGTAATTTGGTTTTTTTTGTAGGTGTTCAAAATTTCGAACACTGGCATATCTAAAAAACAGAACTGAAAGAGGAGAGTATATACCCACGTTGAGGGCAACGTGGGCATACCTTTATAAATTCTCTTTTCCGTAATATCCATACTTCCGTCTGAATTCAATTGGGCATCAATAACCACTGACTGGATAGAATAGTCTTTAGCAAATGAGGAGGAGGGGATTATAAAGAAAGAAAGTAAAGGAAAAAAGACTAAAATAAAAACTGTCTTCCACCATAATTTAAGAAGGTATAGACTTTTACTCATTTTTTCCTTGCTGGTGCTTGCCAAATTAACTGATCTATAAAGAATGCCGTCGGGTTAGGGGACCCGACGGCAACGTAAAGTTCCTCAATTGTTACATAAATTTATCGCAATAAAACCATCTTTTTAGTGGTAGTAGCATTGTCAGTTTTTAATTGATAGAAATATATCCCGCTGGTAACATCTTTGCCAGAGTTGTCTTTCCCATCCCAGATAACATTATAATCCCCCTGTAATTTTTCTTCATCCACTAAAGTTCTCACCAACTGGCCCCGGATATTATAAATCTTCAGGGTGGTGTGGATGGGACTATGAACTATGAACTGCGAACCATATACTTGAAAAGGTATGGTGGTAGAAGGGTTAAAAGGATTTGGATAGTTTTGAGATAAAGTAAAAGAGTGGGGCAGTAGATCTGGTATTTCTTCGACCTCAGTTAAGGTGCTGTCATAAGTAGCTGAATAACTATAATTAAAAGCACCAGTTGTTTTTGTAATCACAGTCGGGATCATTATTATATCATCATAGTTATTCCAGTTGTGAAATTTAAAATTACCGCTCTTTAAACTATCCAGGGTAAATTCTGCAAAATAGTCTGGATCAGCGGAAGAATAACCTATCACCGAGGTTTTCCAGTTGGCTGAATCCGCGCCATTGAAAGTAAGGTTTAAACCTCCAGTGGTTGCTTGAGTAACGAACCTGACATAATTTGTACCCAAAACCTCAGG
>JAZDLB010000230.1:0-2921 GCA_043802565.1 Candidatus Zixiibacteriota bacterium
TTATCAAGAAATCAATAATTCTGCCAATAGATTAGCTTCAGGGTTAAAAGAGTTAAGAGTGGAGAGAGGTGAGAGGGTAGCAATTTTTTTAGAGAATTCAGTAGAGTCGGTTATATCCATCTTCGGAATCTTAAAAGCAGATGCAGTCTTTGTAGTTGTAAATTCCACCACCAAGAAAGATAAACTAATTTATATCTTGAACAACTGTCAGGTCAAAGCCCTGATCACCAGCACTGATAAATGGGAACTGATCAAAGAAGTTTTACAAAAAACTCCCTGGGTTAAATTTGTAGCTCTGGCTGGGGAGCTTAAAACCGAAGAAAAGGTTTTTGATGATAAAAAAGTCTTTAATTTTAAAGAACTCGTAAACTCCTATCCAGATAATCCTCCTGTAAATAGAAATATCGACGTAGACTTAGCCAGTATTATCTACACCTCCGGCACAACTGGAAACCCCAAAGGGGTGATGCTTTCCCATCTGAATATGGTCTCTGCGGCAAACTCTATCACCCAGTATTTAGAAAATACTAGCGATGATATAATTCTTAACGTTTCGCCCCTATCTTTTGATTATGGGCTCTATCAGATCCTTATGGGGTTCAAAATTGGAGGAAGGGTAATCTTAGAAAAAAGCTTTTTATACCCTTATGTGATAATCGATCTTATATTAAAGGAGAAGGTGACTGGATTTCCAGGAGTCCCCACTATCTTTGCTATACTTCTTCAATTAGAGGATTTGAAAAAGCAGAATTTCGATTCCTTAAGATATATCACCAATACCGCGGCCGCTCTGCCGGTCTCTTTCATAAAAAAAATAAGGGAAACCTTCCCTAAAGCCAGACTTTATTCAATGTATGGTCTGACCGAATGCAAAAGGGTATCTTATCTTCCACCAGAAGAACTTGATCGAAGACCCACCTCCATAGGTAAGGGGATGCCGAATGAGGAGGTTTATATAGTAAATGAGAATGGTGAAAGAGTTGGTCCAGGAGAAGTTGGAGAATTGGTAGTAAGAGGCTCCAACGTAATGCTTGGTTACTGGGAACTCCCGGAGGAGACAGCTAAGGTTTTAAAGATAGGTTCATTACCCTGGGAAAGGGTATTATATACTGGTGATTTATTTAAGATGGATGAGGAAGGGTTTCTGTATTTTGTGGGGAGAAAAGATGACATAATCAAATGCCGGGGTGAGAAGGTTAGTCCTAAAGAGATAGAGAACGTCTTATATAACCTTGAAGGTGTATTAGAGACCGCAGTGGTAGGAGTACCGGATGAGATCTTAGGACAGGCTATTAAGGCATTTGTGGTTTTAAAAGAAGGGATAAATCTTTCAGAAAAAGATATTTTGAGGTATTGTTCAAAGAATTTAGAGGACTTTATGGTCCCCAAATATGTGGAATTGGTGGAAACTTTGCCCAAGACCGAATCAGGAAAAATCAGAAAAATTGGTTTGAAATAAAGGAAGAAAATGGAATTTCCTAAGAATATACTGAATATAGACCCTGAAAAGGAATGTGAAAAAATCTGCGAATTTTTAAGAGAAGAGGTCTATAAACATTTCAAAAGAGAAGGTGCTGTGGTGGGGATAAGCGGTGGGATAGACTCAGCAGTAACCGCGGCTTTATCTGTCAGAGCTTTAGGCAGGGATAAGGTATTAGGAATTTTCTTGCCGGAAAAAGAGTCGAACCCGATAAGCCTTACCTACGGAGAGATTTTAGTCAAAAAACTTAGCATAAAAAGTGAAAAAGTTGATATAACACAAGCTCTGGAGAATCTTGGATCTTACAATAGAAGGGATGAGATAATCAAAAAAATATTTCCAGAATATGATGATACTTACAGGATCAAGATCGGGCTTCCTCAAGACCTTTTGGAAAGGGACCGGATTAACTATTTTAGCTTGAAAATAATAAACCCAAAAGGGGAGGAGAAAAGCTTTCGTCTATCCAAAGACCAGCTTTTAGGGATTGTGGCGGCAACGGATATGAAACAAAGGACCAGGATGACTCAACTTTATTATTTTGCAGAGAAAAATAACTATTTAGTTGTTGGCACTACTAATTATAGCGAATATGCTCAAGGATTTTATGTGAAATTCGGGGATGGAGGGGTGGATTTAGAGCCGATAGCTCATCTTTATAAGACCCAGGTCTATCAGCTGTCTAAATATTTAGATATACCCGGAGAAATTATCGACAGAGAGCCAAGCCCTGATACTTTCTCTGCTGTGATAAGTGATCAGGAATTTTATTTCTGTATACCGTATGAACTTTTAGACCTGCTCTTATATGCCCAGGAGAACAAAATTCCCCTGAAGAGGGTAAGCCAGGTTTTAAACCTTTCAGAGGAACAGATAAAAAGAGCATATAGAGATTTTGACCAGAAAAGGAAAGCATCTGCTCATCTTGTTCAGATCGCTCCTAATCTGCTTACCTGAAAAATCGAGGAGAAGGTAGAACTTTATGAGTAGGATTGTAGTTGCTCGATTCATCGAGCGAGAACTCGTAGCGCGACCCTTTCAGGGTCGCTTAGGCGAGGCTAAAAGCCTCGCACTACGAAACACCGAATATGATAGAAAGCCCATTGGATTGGGCACTACTTGAAATTCTGAAGAGCAGACTTTTATGAAAATCTGTAATAATTGTGTACTCCCGGAGACTTTTCCAGGGGTCAGTTTCGATCAAAAAGGGGTATGTAATTTCTGTCAGGAGTTTAAGGGGAAAGAGCACTTGGAAAAAGAAAAGGCAAAATATAAACAAAGATTGGATGAGCTTTTGAGTAAATTTAAAGGCTCTTCTTCCTACGATGCTCTGATGGCTTATTCCGGTGGAAAGGACAGCACTTATACTTTAAGTATTTTAAAAGAAAAATATGACTTGAAAGTCTTAGCCTTAACCTTTGATAACGGTTTCCTTTCAGAA
>JAZDLB010000231.1:0-2282 GCA_043802565.1 Candidatus Zixiibacteriota bacterium
CTTTTAATTTTAGATGCGGAATGGGAAGTGAATAGGTATATGGATCTCTCCCATGCCTGCTCGCCCAGCGTTGATTTAGTCTATACCTGGAAAAAGGATAGATATCAAGAAGCATCCATCGAATTTCCTTTTTACTATGAAGGGAAGATAAAAGAAATTGAGAACGAGATAAAGGAAATGAGTGCTGAGGAACAGGGTTCAGATTATTATATAGGAAAAGTTATTTCAATTTTTCTAAACTATATTAAAAAAGGGGAAAAGGAAAAAGGGTGGGAAGTTTTTAAAAACTATATGGCGGAAGAGAATTTCAAGGGTAAAGCATTTAAAAATATGGCCAAGGAGATTGTTAAGGATTTACAGCGAAGATATTTCGAATCCGGGGATTCAAAGTAGTATAATTATTTGATGTTTCGGGAATAGTCTCAAGATCCCCCTACGGGGAGAATTCCCGAAGCTGAAAGGCATCAGCATTTCCCAATGCCGATGCATCAAATTTAACCCTAAATCTATTAATCAATTTTTGAGAAGAAGATAGTTGACAAATAATATTTATTTGCTATTATAATAATTTATTAGAGCAATTTATCTGAAAATAAGGAGGATAGTTTGAAGGAATTTAAAAGTGAACAGCTTAGAAATCTGGGGGTGGTAGCGCATGGAGGTGCAGGTAAGACCTCCCTGGTGGAGGCGATGCTTTATACTACAGGGATTACTACTCGGTTGGGTAAGGTGGATGAGGGGAACACAGTTTCAGATTATAATGAAGATGAGGTTTCCCGTAAAATCTCAATTTCCGCTTCCTTGCTCCATTTAGAATGGAAAGATTGTAAGATTAATTTAGTTGATATGCCAGGTTATGCAGATTTTATAGGAGAGGTGGTAGGTGGATTAAGGGTGACTGAAACAGCTTTGATTTTACTTTCAGCTTTATCCGGAGTTGAGGTTGGAACTGAGCAGGTCTGGTCGATCGCAGAAAAATATGGTATCTCCAGAGCTTTCTTTATAAATAAACTGGATAAAGAACATTCGGAATTTGATAAAGTGGTTAAAGCAGTTCAAAAAAGATTTGGCCATCAAGCTATACCTTTACAGATACCGATAGGTGAGGGATTAAATTTCAAAGGGATAGTTGATCTTGTAAAAATGAGGGCTTATCTATTTAGTGGGACAGAGGCAAAAGAGGATAAAATCCCTCCAGAATTAGAGGAGAAGGTTAAAAAAGCCAGGGAGAAATTGATAGAAGCTGTGGCTGAAGCAGAGGATAATCTTTTAGAGAAATATTTTGAAAAAGGGGTTTTAACCGAGGAGGAGTTTAAAATCGGTTTAAGAAAAGGGATTAAAGAACATAAACTTTTTCCAATCTTTTGTGGTTCTGCTACAAATGGCTGGGGAGTTAAGCTCCTGTTAGACCATGTGGTGGATTTCTTTCCTTCCCCGGCTGATTTTGGGGAGTTAAAAGTTAAAGCACATAATTCTGATAAAGAAAAAGTTATAAAGATCTCTCCGGATGGTTCTCTGGCTACTTTAATCTTTAAAACTGTTTCGGAGCCGCATGTAGGTGAGCTCTCCTTTTTTAAAGTATTTTCAGGGAAACTCAAAACCGGAGAGGACGTTTTCAATTCAGTTACTAACATAACTGAACGAATTGGTCAGATCTATGCGATGAATGGCAGGGAAAGAAAAGAGACCGGGATAGTCATAGCCGGAGATTTAGGTGCGGTGGTTAAATTAAAAAATACTCATACGGGAGATACCCTAACTGATAAAAAAGACCCGATTGTGCTTCCAGCTATTGAATTTCCTAAACCGGTGATAAATTTAGCTATCAGAGCTAAAACTAAAGGGGATGAGGAGAAGATCGCCAACGGTTTTTCCAAACTGCACGAGGAAGACCCGACTTTCATTATGGAGGTGGATGCAGATATTAAACAGACCATTGTCTATGGACAGGGTGAACTGCACTTAGAGGTAATTGTGGATAGACTGAAGAGGAAATTCGGGGTAGAAGTAGAGATTGAAAAGCCCAGAATACCCTTCAGGGAAACAATCAAAGCCAAGGTTGAAGCCCAGGGTAAATATAAAAGACAATCAGGAGGCAGAGGGCAGTATGGTGATTGCTGGTTAAGATTGGAGCCTCTGGGGCGGAGTGAAGGGTTTCAGTTTGTTGACGAGATAGTTGGAGGTTCAGTTCCCGGTAAGTATATCCCTGCAGTAGAGAAGGGGGTGGTGGAGGCGATGAACGAAGGGTTGGTGGCAGGTTATAAGATGGTGGATCTGAAAGT
>JAZDLB010000232.1:0-2485 GCA_043802565.1 Candidatus Zixiibacteriota bacterium
CCAGGTGCACCATCCAGAACATCGACTTCCAAGCCAGAGTCATCTGCTAAAGCAGGTATTCCAGTGGCATTATAAACCGCTTTAGCTTTCAGAACAGCATTCTCTTCTAAAGTCTTTCCGGTCTCCTCAACTTCAGGCACATCTGGAAAATCTTCCAAGGTCAGAATCTCTATTTGTGAGTCTGCTAAAATCTTTTTAATCTCTTCTATCTTATGTTGATTGCGAGTAGCTAATATCAGTTTCATCATGGGTTTTTCCCCTGGGGTTAGGGGCTCTGACAGATATGTGATTTATTTGTAGGGGCGACCCGCCGGGTCGCCCCTACAACTCCTCGCAATGACAGATTAAATGTTACCACGAATAACGCTCACGTATAACGGTCACGTCTTTTAATATTTATCAATATCTATCTTCTTTACCTCTCTCACCTTCTCCCCCAAAAATCTTTCGCTTATCTGAACAAATTTTTCCGGGAAATCTGATACGTAAAATTTATACTGGGGTTCTGAGTGTGAGATATTTATCATTTTCTTTTCTTCTAAGGTCCTTTTAACTTCTAAGGCAGTCTCCTCAGCCGAATCGATTAAAGTAACTTTGTCACCCATAACTTTCGAGATAACCTTTTTCAAAAGAGGATAATGAGTGCATCCCAGGACCAGCGTATCGATCTTCTGTTTTTTCAAAGGGGCTAAATATTCTTCAGCTATCAGGTGAGTGGCTTTTTTATCTATATAACCTTCCTCTGCCAAAGAAACAAAAAGTGGACAAGGGTACCCATATACCTCTATTTTTTTATCTATCTTCTTAATAGCCTTAGTATATGATTCTGAGCGAATAGTCCCTGCAGTTCCTATTACACCTACTCTTCCATTTTTAGTAGCTTTAACCGCCGCTTTAGAACCTGGGATTATCACCCCCATCAGAGGCAGTTGAAAGATCCTCTTCAGATAATCCAGAGCTACAGCTGAGGCGGTGTTGCAGGCAACTACGATCAATTTTACTCCCTGAGTTGAAAGGAAGCTTATATTCTGTACTGAGAATTTCCTCACTATCTCAGCCGAGCGAGGACCATAGGGAGTTCTGGCCGTATCCCCGAAATAAACTACATTTTCAAAAGGAAGCTTTTTGAAGATCTGTTTTGCCACAGTCAAACCACCAACTCCTGAATCGAAAATCCCTATGGCTTTTCCTTTTAATTTCACTTTTCTTTCACCTCATATTTATTTTTAAAATCTAAAATCGCCTGATAGATCGCCTCAGCTATCTTCTGTCTGAAAGTGCCTTTATTTAAAAGCTTTTCTTCCTCCGGGTTAGTGATAAAAGCAGTCTCCACTAAAACCGAAGGCATATAGGTCTTATTCAACACAAAAAACCCTGCTTGATCCACTCCCCGGCTGGTGATCTTGAGAGCTTCTTTCATCCGATCATGAATTATCTGAGCTAAATCGCTGGATTCCTTTAAAAATTCTGTCTGGAGCATATCCATCAATATGAAGTCAAGTTCAGAAGTATCTACTTGAGTTCCTTCCGGGCGTTCAAACAGAATAGCTGAATTCTCTAAAGCTGCTACTGCCCGGGCTTCATCATTATTCGCTTGGGCTAAGAAATATATTTCCGTGCCTGAGGCTTTTTTCCTTTTAGCTCCATTAGCATGAATGCTTACAAATAGATCCCCTCCTTTTTGATTGGCAAACAAGGACCTCTGTTCTAAGGGAACGAAATAATCGCCTCTTCTGGTAAGATATACTTTTAAATCTTCCTTCCCTGCCTCTTTCAAAAGCTTTTCCAACCTTAATGCAATATCTAAAACTACATCCTTTTCCTTTAAACCCTTAGAGCCAACTGCTCCAGAATTCTCCCCACCATGCCCCGGGTCTAATATGATAACATTGAATTGATCTTTTTCCATCTCTTCATTTTCTTCAGGGGGCTGGATCTGAGTTGTGTCCTCTATAGTTATCTGCAGGCGAAAAAGTCCATCTGGGGTGGATTTGATAAAGTGATTTTCTCGAGGAAATTCTTTGTAAAGTTTTAAAGAGAGCTGGGCTGATCCCTGAAATTGATAGGCTTTACTTTCTAAAATCACATCC
The DNA here is from genome assembly GCA_043802565.1 of Candidatus Zixiibacteriota bacterium. Lineage (GTDB taxonomy): Bacteria > Zixibacteria > MSB-5A5 > MSB-5A5 > RBG-16-43-9 > CAZMZF01. Next base: position 2,091 of record JAZDLB010000232.1, read on the forward strand.
GCTATATTCAATTTTGAGAAATATATGGTGTCTATCTTTCCTTCAAAGAAATTTATAATGAGCCAGTTGTTCTCGCTTTTAAAAACCTCATAACTAAGAGGTTCGGAAAGATTTATCTCTATGAGAAATCCGTTCATCTTCTGGCTAACTTTTAGATCATAAATATTATAATCTCTTTTTTTTACCACCTCTTCTGGAGGTTCAATCGACTCTAAAACAGGCCAGAAAGTTTTAAAAGGAAGATAAACTTTACCCTGTTTTAATTCAACCGGCAAGGTCAGATTATAAGCTTCCTGATCTAACCGGATATAAGGTGAGAAAAGGGTGAATTTAAATTGATGTTCTTTTACCTCCCACATTGCTTTTTTCCCAAGTGGCTCCCAGAAAAGCTCCCC
>JAZDLB010000233.1:0-4000 GCA_043802565.1 Candidatus Zixiibacteriota bacterium
TCTGGCAGGTGGCTGATCTACCAGGTTTGAGTCAACTAACAAAATACCATCATCCTTCAGGTTAAGATAATAAGTGTCACAGGCCTCTTGAGTCAAAGCTAAAAGAAGGTCTAACTTTATAGCTTTGGGGTAATAGATCTCGCCTGAGCTGAAAACTAAATCTGATCTGCTGGCACCGCCCCGTGCCTCCGGTCCGTAACTCTGAGTCTGGGCAACATTTTTATCCTCATACACCCCTAAAGACTCAGCTAAGATTGTTCCAGCAAAAATCAATCCCTGCCCGCCGGAGCCAGAGAGCCTTATATCGTATCTGTCCTCATAATCTACATCCATTTTTCTAACTTTCATATCAAACCCTCTACTTGGAAGCTTCTGGCTGAGATTGGAATTGAGCAATTACCTTATCATACTCTTCACAGTATTCCGGGAAATCCACATCCCAGAGCACACCTATCAAAAACTTATCTTTAAGTTTATCCGGTGGAAGTTTGGCTGCGGCTTGAATCGGGATAGCATGATCCCTCTGCCATTCCATCATCTTGACAGCAGTCCCTTCCTTGTTAAGCCTACCGTAAAAAGTATGGCAGTGGCTGATAACCTCAACCAGGGAGAACCCTTTCTTTAATATCGCCTGTTGAATGATCTTTTCCAGTAAGGTCACATGATAGACCGTTCCGCGGGCAACAAAAGTCGCTCCAGCAGATTTAGCCAAACTACAGATATCAAAATCCCTCTCACGATTTCCATAAGGAGCGGTTGTCCCTATCTTCATAAAAGGGGTAGTGGGCGAATATTGACCACCGGTCATCCCGTAAATACTGTTATTTATCAGAATAGTGGTGATATCTATGTTCCTTCTGCAGGTATGGATAAAATGATTACCACCTATAGCTAAACCGTCCCCATCCCCGGTTATAACTATAACTTTAAGCTTCGGGTTAGCTAATTTCACCCCGGTCGCAAAAGCAAGTGCTCGGCCATGAGTAGTATGAAGTGTATTGAAATCCACATAAACCGGCATCCGGCTGGAACAGCCGATTCCTGAGATCATAGCTACGTCATCCCGGTTTAATTTCAAACTATCTATTGCCCGGATAATTGCCCCTAAGGCTATACCTATACCACATCCAGCACACCAGACATTGGGAAACTTCTTTTTTGTGCGTAAATAATGATGAGTAACTTTAGGCATAGTTTCCATATCTATCTAACCTCCCTGATCTTGGCAAAGATCTGTTCCGGGGTTAAAATATCACCATCAAATCTGTTCAGCCCGTAGATTTTGGCTTTTCCACAATTAGTTCGCATAACTTCACCTATTAACTGCCCCTGGTTCAGCTCCGCTACGATTATTATCTCTAACTGTTCTGACATCTGTTCCATATAAATATCCGGAAAAGGCCAGATAGTTAAAGGCTGGATCAACCCTACCCTAATTCTCTTCTGCTGAGCCATCCTGATTGCCTGTCTGGCTGCTCGGGCAACAATCCCATAAGCGAAAACCGCAATGGTTGCCTCCTCCATAAATTCTTCCTCTACCTGCACGATATCATTCACATTATGCATTATCTTTTTTTCTAATTTATCTAATTTAGCCTGTATCTCTTCTGAACGGGAGGTTGGAAATCCTAAGGGATCATGGGTTAGCCCGGTTACATTATACCGGTAACCTTCGCCAAAACTTGCCATAGGCGAGACGAAATGAGGGTTTATCTCAAAATGTTGATACCATTCAGGTGGAACCGTTGGCTTCATCCGGTTAAAAATTTTGATCCCTGCTGGATCTGGTAGAATTATCTTTTCCCGCATATGTCCTAAAACCTCATCCGTCAGGAGAATTACTGGAGTCCTGTATTTTTCTGAGAGATTAAAAGCTCTGATCGTTAGCTCAAAACATTGCCTGACAGAGGATGGAGCTATAGCAATAGAATGATAATCCCCATGAGTGCCCCATCTTGCCTGCATAGTATCAGATTGCGAGACTTTAGTAGGAAGTCCAGTAGAGGGACCACCTCTCTACACATCCACTATCACGCAGGGAACCTCAGCCATATAGGCATAGCCAAGATTTTCCTGCATCAAGGAAAATCCAGGACCGGAGGTAGCAGTCATTGCTTTTGCCCCGGCAATAGAAGCTCCTATAACTGCCGCTAAGCTGGCTATCTCATCTTCCATCTGGATGAACTTGCCACCCCGGCGCGGAAGATTCCTGGCTAAATACTCAGCTATCTCCGTGGAAGGGGTAATCGGATAACCGGCAAAGAAATTCACTCCTGCAGCTAATGCCCCTTTTGCACAAGCCTCATTCCCCTGGAGAAGTTGTACCTTTTGATTTTGACTCATCTTCTTTGATCCTTTTAAACTCTAAGATTTTCCTTCCTTAGGCTCTTTGGGCTTTACAGTTATAGCGAAATCTGGACATCTTAACTCACACATCCCACATTGAGTGCATTTTTCCGGGATTAATACTGGAAGTCCATCCTTGTTAGCTACCAGTGCTCCTGTGGGACAGAAAGATATACAGATATTGCATCTTTTACACCAGGCTTCAAAGACGTGGACTTTTTCTTCTTCTTCTTTTACAACTCCGGTTACTTCTGTTTTCTTTATATTTTCTTTTTTTGTATCTTCAGTCAAATTCTCTTCTTCCTCCTTATCCTGAATACGTAAGCCGGAAAAAAATCTTGACTTTTTCGGGTATATATGCTAAACTCAAATAAAAGTCAAGGTGATTTTGATGAAATCCGTCAACTTCAAATTCAGACATAAGCTCAATACTATTATCGGTGGAGAAGCTCATAACTTTTGTTATCAATGTGGCGCCTGCGTGGGAGATTGCCCTGCCGCCTTATATTCACCTGATTTTAATCCCAGAAATATCCTGCTTATGGCTCTTTTAGGAGATGAGGACTCTTTAGTTGGACCTGATTCAGTCATCTGGGATTGTACCAACTGCAATACTTGCTATGAGAGGTGCCCGCAAGCTGTTAGGCCGGTTGAGGTAATTATCGCTCTGAAAAATATCTCCTTTGAAAGAGGAACTAACCCTCCTGAGGTTAAATCTATACTGGATAGCGTCAAAGAAAGCGGTAGAACTGTAAAACAAAGCTCTCTTTCTGATAAAAGGAGAAAAGAGTTAGGCTTAAAAGAGATAACCGTTGTTCCCTTAGAGGAGTTGAAGAAGTTATTGGAATGATGGATTAGCCTGTAGCTAGTAGCAAGTAGCTTGTAGCTTTTTAACGGTCACGAGCAACGGTCAACGAGGAACGTTATTATGAAGTATGCCCCCTTTTTCGGCTGTATGATTTCAGTCAAATATCCCCAGATGGAAGCTTCTGTGCGCAAGACTATGGCAAATTTAGGGATTGAGTTGGTAGATTTGGAAGGTTTCTCCTGCTGTCCTGATCCCATATATTTCAAAGCCACAGACAAGCTTACCTGGATGACCTTAGCTGCAAGAAACATATCCATAGCAGAAGAATCTGGGCTTGATCTGGTTACGATGTGCTCAGGTTGTACTGCTACTTTGTCTGAGGTAAATTATCATCTCAAACACGATCTGGATTTGAGAGAAAAGGTAAATCATAAATTAAAAAAGATAGGGAAGGAATATAAAGGAACAATCTCAGTCCGGCATATAGTAACGGTCTTAAGGGATGATTTAGGAATCAGCAAAGTTAAATCCTCAGTCAAAAAGCCATTGAATTTAAAGGTTGCCATCCATTACGGCTGTCATCTTTTAAAACCGAGTGAGATAATGAGAGTGGATGACCCGGACCATCCTTCTATCTTAGAGAATCTATTTGAAGCCATAGGAGCAGAGACCATAAAACATGAAAAACAGGTCCTATGCTGTGGTAAAGCCTGTACGCACGAGGAAATCCCGGAGAAGATGACCTTAGATGTTCTAACCTCAATCAAAAGGTCCGGGGCTGACTGTATGGGCTTGATCTGCCCCACCTGTTTTGACGAGTTCGATTTAGGACAGATAAAACTTTCA
>JAZDLB010000234.1:0-11923 GCA_043802565.1 Candidatus Zixiibacteriota bacterium
CAGTCATTGGTAATAAGACAGACAATTTTAAAAATGGACTTTTTATACTAATTTTTGAGCTATAAATACCTTGTTTACTTTTGCCAGTAGCATAATCAAAACCTGGTTCAATTCCAATAGTAACTCCTTCAACATAACCATCCGGATTCATCTTGGATTCTTTTTCTTCAGGAGGCATATTCCCATATATAGGATCATAAACATTTTGGGCTTTCAAAATAGGTGTGATAAGAAATAATCCTGCCAAAAGCAAAATTGCTTTTTTCATCTCGACCTCCTTTTTAGTTCATTCGGAACTGAATTCACGAATGGTATAGCATGGTGCGGGAATTCCAATTCCCGCACCAACAAAGACCGAACAGAATCGATCTTCTCACTTATAACCCTGAGCTTATTATCTAAAACTGTCTTCTGATATGAAACTCTCATCTCTTAAAACCTTTTTTTAAATCTGTTATCCTGAGGGAGTCTCACCAAAGGCGGACTACCGAATCTGCCTCAGGCGGATGTGGATTTTCGCTTTCTTCAAAATGACAGATTAGGAATCCTTTATCTTTTTTTACTCTGGTCCGGCAAAAGGCAGGCTTTTCTGGAAAGCTTGATTTTTCCTTCGTTATCTATGCCGATTACCTTAACATTCACCTCGTCTCCAACATTAAGAATATCTTCTACCCGGTTCACCCTTTTGGTATCTAACTCAGAGATATGAACCAGACCATCCTGTCCTGGAATTATCTCTACAAAAGCTCCAAATGGGGTAATTCGCTTAACCTTTCCCAGATAAACCTTACCAACTTCTGGCTCCTCAATCAATTTATAAATAAGTTCCTGAGCCATTTCACCAGCCTTAGGGTCTTTAGCCGATATGAACACACTCCCGTCATCTTCTATATTTATCTCCGCTCCGGTTTGCTTGATTATTCCTCTTATATTCTTACCACCTGGGCCAATTATTTCACCGATCTTATCCTGTTTTACCTTGAAGGTAATAATTCGCGGGGCATAAACTGAAAGCTCAGACCTGGGTTTGGCAATGGTCTTCTCCATCAGGTCCAGGATATATAATCTGGCTTCCCGTGCCTGGATTAAAGCTTCTTGCATAATATTCAGATCCAGTCCGGAGATCTTTATGTCCATTTGAAAAGCAGTGATCCCTCTACGGGATCCAGTCACTTTAAAATCCATATCACCGTAATGATCCTCAGCCCCTAAGATGTCTGTAAGGATAATTGTCTTCTCCTCCTCCTTAATCAACCCCATAGCAATCCCTGCCACCGGAGCTTTTATCGGAACCCCCGCATCCATCAAAGACAGAGTTCCACCACAAATAGTAGCCATGGAGGATGAGCCATTCGATTCCAGAATATCGGAAACTATCCGAACAGTATATGGAAAAACTTCTTCTTTTGGAATCACTGGTTGAATAGCTCTCTCAGCTAAAGCACCATGTCCGATCTCCCTTCTTCCCGGACCTCTAACCGGCCTGACTTCTCCTACGCTAAAAGGTGGGAAATTGTAATGTAACATATAGCTCTTAGTCGATTCCCCCTCTAAATCCTCTATCTTTTGTTCGTCCATCTTGGAACCAAGAGTAGTAACTGCTAAGCTCTGAGTTTGGCCCCGGGTAAAAAGAGCTGAGCCATGGGCTCTGGGTAAAACTCCCACTTCACAGGTAATCGGACGTATTTCCTTTGGAGTTCTACCATCGATGCGCAAACCCTCTCTCAAAATCATCTCTCTGAGATCTTTTCTTTCTAACTCTATGAGAATTGAGGCAATCTTCGTTTCACTCTCCGGATACTTTTCTGTTAGCTCAAGCATAACCGATTCTTCCATCTCATCCAGAATGCTCTGACGTTCAGATTTAGCCACAGTTCGATTTGCCTTTTTTATCTTCTCCAGGGTTAATTTGCTTACCTCTTCTAAAAGCACCGGATCCATAGGTTCTGGCTCAACTTTAGGTTTCTCTTTCCCCCAATCCTTGATTATTCTCTTCTGCAGTTCTATTATTTTTTTAATCTCATTATGCCCGAAATCCAGAGCAGATAATAGATCTTCTTCAGAGATTTCCTGACATCCTCCTTCAACCATAACTATGTTTTTTTCAGTTCCTGCAACCACCAAATTAATAGCGCTTTCCTCTAACTGAGAGAAAGTAGGATTTAAAACTAAGTTCCCTTCGATCCTTCCAACCCTTACTGAAGCAATCGGCTCATAAAAAGGTATCCCGGAGATGCAAAGAGCCACAGAGGAACCTATGATCCCAAGAATGTCTGCGTCATTTTCCTGATCTGAGGAGAGGACCATAACCATTACCTGGATCTCATTCAGATAACCCTCTGGAAATAAAGGCCGCAAAGACCGATCGATGAGTCGGGCTGAAAGTATCTCTTTTTCAGTGGGCCTTCCTTCCCTTTTGAAAAAACCACCTGGTATCCTGCCAGCTGCATAAGCTTTCTCCCGATAGTCAACTGTTAGCGGAAAGAAATCCTGCCCTTCGATTACCTCTTTAGATGCTACCGCCGTAGCTAAGATCATAGTATCAGCTAAGCGAATGATCGCCGCACCATCAGCCTGTCGGGCAACCTTGCCTATCTGGATAACAAGTTTTTTACCATCCAAATCTAATACATAGCTTTCTTCCATTTTTTTCTCTCTAACCTCTTAAGTTTAATTCTTCAACGATCTCTCTATAACTTTCAATATCTGTCTCTCGTAGATAATTTAAAAGCCTTCTTCTGTTGCCCACCATTTTGAGCAATCCTCTTCTTGAGCTGAAATCTTTTTTATGTGATTTCAGATGTCCGGTCAACTCATTAATCCTCTCGGTAAGCAAGGCTATCTGCACTTCTGGAGAACCGGTATCCAACTCGTGGTACCTGTGTTTCTCTATCAATTTAACCTTTTTAGCTTTTTCTAATGGCAAGCTTCCTCCTTTTTTACTTATTTAAAAGTTGTCTAATGTTTTTTTCATCTTCAGTTAACTGGATTTGTAGCTCTTTTAAATTGCCAAACTTTTTCTCCTCTCTTATCCATTTCTGCAGGTAAATCATTAGTTGATCTGGTATTTTATTGCCCTGGTAATCAAATAGATTTACCTCCAGACTCAGCTTCTTCTCATTTAAAGTAAGCTTTCTTCCCAGGTACATCATCCCATAATATTTTTCATCTCTATGAGCCGTATTCGGCTGGGGCGGATAATCGGCTTTTATCTCTACTTCCACGCCATATACTCCCTTTCTCGGCAGGAGTTTTTTCTCCGGCACTTCTATGTTAATAGTAGGGTATCCGATTTCTTTACCTATCCCCCCACCTCTAATACGTTTTCCGGATATAAGATATCTATGCCCTAACATCTGGCAAGCTTTTTCAAAATCTCCGTTCAAAATCTCCCTCCTTATCCGACTGCTACTGATCCGGACGGAATCCATCCTAACTGAAGGAATAATTCTTAATTTGAAATCAAACTTCATGCTTGCTTTTTTAAGAAGCTCCATCCCTCCAGACCGATCCTTTCCAAAAGCATGGTTCTCTCCAATTATCAGTTCTCCTATTTTTAACCTTTTTATCAGTATTTCTTCAATAAAATCTTCCGCCGATAGAAGAGAAAACTCTTTGGTAAATTTCAGAACTAAAACCCCGGACAGCTCTCTTCCTTCAGGTAAAGATTCCAAAAGCTTTAGCTTCTCCTCTAAGGTTGAAAGTATCAAGGGAGAATTTTCAGGAGAAACTACTCTCTGAGGATGAGGCTCATAAGTAACCAGAAGGGTATCCCTTTTCTTTTCCCTTTTCTCCTTAGCCAGTTCTTTCAGTATAGCCTGATGGCCCAGATGAACACCATCGAACGTTCCCAGGGTAACGATCGGTTTTTCCCGGAGTTCAAGGTCATCTAAATCAAAAAATACTTTCATTTTGCCAGCACCCTTATATATTCGACGATCTTATCTTTTTTATCTAATGGCGGTAACTCCGCAGATGATTTAAGTGCTCTCACCATAGCTAAGACTTGGTTTTGATTATTCTTTAAACATAGCGTATCCCCTGGCGAAAACTCCTTCTCCATTGAAATTATATCCTTAAATTTTAAATCTGGCCCATTTTTTATCTTTTCAGAAAATTTGTCAGTAATCTTTATGGTCGGCAGAGAGTTCAAGACATCTTCTACCCGGATGAGGTAATTTTGCAACTTGGAAGGGTCGAAGTTTCCATGGATTTTTTCGATATCTAAAGCATTCTGCAATTTGAAAGGACCTACCCTAATTCGAGTTAGCGAGGTAAGATGGGCTCCACAGTTTAATTTGGAGCCTATATCTTGTGCCAGACTTCTAATATAAGTTCCCTTAGAACAACTTATCCTGAGATCTACAAAAGGCAAGAAAAGCTTAAGTATCTCTATGGAATTTATCCGAACCTTTCTTGGCTCTTTTGTTACCGGAGTACCTGCTCTGGCATAATCTGATAACCTTTTACCCTGGAATTTAAGAGCAGAATAGGGTGGAGGTACCTGCCAGATCTGCCCCCTGAATGATTCTATTACTCTTCTCACCCGATTCTCGTCCAGATTAAGATTGCTCAGGCTACTCAAAATCTTTCCCTGAAAATCATATGTATCCGTGGATACCCCTAATCTTATTTTAGCCAGATATTCTTTATCCAGGTTTTCCAAGAATTGAACCACCTTTAATGCCTGTCCCATACAGACCAGAAGGAGTCCAGAGGCGAAATTATCCAGAGTACCACAATGCCCCATTTTTCTCACTTTCAGAACTTCGCGAAGCTCATCCAGGGCGGTGTAAGAAGTAATTCCAGCTTTTTTGTTAAATAAAAGAATCCCATCCATAATATATTATATTTGTTCCTTAATGTTTTTAAAAATCAACTTTTTAGCCGAATTCAAATCATGATTAAGAGTACAGCCGGCTGCATTTCTATGTCCGCCACCTCCAAAAATTCTGGCAAGCGAGGCAACATCAAAAGAACTCTGAGACCTCAAACTTACCTTAGTAAGAGTTTTGTCTTTTTGCCTGAATAAAACCCCTACCTCAACCCCTTTTAGAAAAAGGGAATAATCCACAAAACCCTCGATATCTTCGACTGAGACTTTAAAATCCTTTAAGCTCTTTTGATCGATCACCATAAAAGAGACTTTCCCCTCTGCTAAGATCTCAAGATTTTGCAGGACAAAACCCAATAGTCTTAAAGCTGACTCCGAATTGTTATAATAGATTTGATTGTTAATCACCTTAGGATTTGCACCATGACTTATCAAATCCGCACAAATTTTCAAAGACTTCGGAGTAGTGTTGGAAAATCTGAATCTTCCCGTATCAGTGAGAATCGCCGAATAAAGCTGAGTGGCTACCTCTTTATTCAGCTTATAACCAGCATAGATTAATAATTCATAAATTATCTCGCCTAAGGCGCTGGCTTCGGTATCTATACAATTCAGATCCCCAAAAGCAGAATTGTCCGGGTGATGATCAAGATTGACGATTTTGTTACCCTCACGTATAAGCTCTCTTACTTTCCCAATCCTTTCCAGATTTGGACATTCTAAAACAAAAACCATATCCGCATCCCAGGTTTTGATTGATGGGGAATCTAAATCCTCAATCGATCTTTTATCATCTAAGAATAAATAGCGTGAAGGTATTTTACCCCCGTTGATTATCCTAACTTCCTTGGCTAAATTATCAAGCCAGCCTTTCAAAGCTAACTGTGAGCCAATCGAATCACCGTCTGGATCTATATGAGAGGTTATCAAAATCCTTTTGGATTTTTCAACCAACTCTATGATCTGATCAGATTTCTCCTTCATCTTCAATCCTGGAGGTCTTTTGCACCTGCTTTAAAAGTTGTTCAATTCGCTCGGCTTTTTCAATGGTATGGTCATATTCAAAACTGATCTCCGGCGTATGTTTTAACCTGATCCTTTTTCCTATTTCTCTCTGGATATAACCCTTGGCACGCTTTAAACCCTGCTGGCTTTCTTTTTTAGCTTTTTCATCACCCAGCACCGTATAGAAGATTTTGGCATATCTCAAATCATCAGTAAGCTCTACATCTGTTACCGTGATGAATCCTAATTTTGGATCTTTCAAGCCATGTAAGATAATCTCTGAGACATCTTTTCTGATCTGATCACCTATCCTTGAAGACCTTTTGTATTGCATATTACCTTATCTCCATCGAATAATCCAGCACTACCACACCATTCTCTTTATGGAGTAGCTCGACTACCTGTGAGAGTATTTGATTAACGAACTTTCCCTGGTTAGCTACAACTGCCACCCCTAAGGTTGTTCTTTGCCACAGATCGTTATTCTCCACTTCAGCTATTGATACGTTAAATCGATTTCTAATGCGATCTTTGATCCTTTTTAAGATCTGTCTTTTACTTTTTAGTGAACCGCTTTCCGGGAGATGAATTTCAATAGAACAGATGCCAACTACCATATATCAAATTCTAATCTTCTAACTTACGAGCCAGCTCCGTAATCTCATAAGCCTCGATTATATCGCCAGTTTTAAGGTCATTAAAATTTTCGATTTTTACGCCACATTCGAATCCAGAGTTGACTTCTTTTACATCCTCTTTAAATCTTTTTAAGGAGGAAATAAGGCCCTCGTATATATTTATACCATCTCTTATCAGCCTAATCTTATCCCCTCTTTTAAAGCTTCCACTCAGAACATAAACCCCAGCCACCTGTCCGATTTTGGAAACCTTAAAAACATTCCTTACCTCTGAGGTTCCGGAAATCTGCTCCTGTCTCTCCGGTTCTAAGAGTCCTTCTAATAAGCCTTTGATATCTTTTTCTGCCTCATAGATTATATTATAGAACTTAATTACCACTTTTTCTCTGTGGGCTATCTCTCTGGCTCGAAAATCCGGATGGACGTGGAAACCGATAATTATTGCTTTTGAAGCTAAAGCCAAAAGAACATCGCTTTCGTTTATAGCTCCAACCCCTTTATGAATCACCCTCAATTTAACTTCCGGAGATGAGATCCTTTCCAGAATATCAGATAGGGCTTCAACCGAACCATCCACATCCCCTTTGATGATCACTTTCAGTTCTTTGATCTTTCCTTCAGCAATCTGATCGTAGATCGTGCCCAAACCAGCTTTTTCTAAGAACCTGTACTCCTGTTCTCGCTTCAGTCTTGATCTCTTACTGCTGATCTCCCGAGCTTCTTGCTCATCTTTCATCACCATAAAAGAATCTCCAGCTTGTGGAACGCCAGACAATCCTAAAACTTGAACCGGGTTGGAAGGACCTGCTTCCTTCATGTAATTCCCTCTTTCATCTAACATTGCCCTTACTCTACCAAAATATGAACCGGCAACAAAAATATCACCTATTCTCAAGGTTCCCTTCTGAATTAAAACAGTTGCTATAGGACCTCTTCCCCGATCCACCTTTGACTCTATCACCACCCCAGAAGCGTTCTTAAAAGGGTCTGCTTTTAATTCTAACATCTCAGCTTGCAAGAGTACCATCTCCAGAAGGCGATCTATGCCCTGACCAGTTTTCGCTGAAATCTCGCGGATAATAGTTTTACCACCCCACTCCTCTGGGATTAAGCCATATTTAGCGATTTGGTGTTTGATCGTTTCACTATCCGCACCGGGCAGATCCATCTTATTGATCGCCACTATTATTGGCACTCCAGCGGCTTTAGCATGATCGATAGCCTCTATGGTCTGGGGCATTACACTGTCATCTGCCGCAATAACTAAAACCACAACATCGGTTATTTGAGCACCTCTAGCTCTCATAGCTGTAAAAGCCTCATGACCAGGGGTATCTAAAAAAGTTATTTTCCCTTTAGGCAGGATAACCTCATATGCTCCAATGTGTTGAGTAATTCCCCCAAATTCACCTGCAATGATATTACTTTTACGAATGTAATCCAGAAGGGAGGTTTTACCATGGTCCACATGCCCCATAATAGTGACTACTGGAGGGCGAGATCTTAAATCTTGGACTTCTTCAACCTCCTTCTTAACTCCGTATTCTTCGATCTCTTCTACTTCAAACCCAAACTCTAAGGCAATAGTCTCCAGGGTATCCAGATCCAGCCTCTGATTGATACTGGCAACAAAACCTAACTCCAGACATTTACTGATCACTTCTGCTGGTTTAACCCCTATCAGATTTGCCAGTTCAGCTACAGACATATATTCTGTTACCTGTAACTTTTTAGCTGGCTCTACCTCCTCGGTTATTTCATCTCTTTCTCTCTTTTTGTATCTCTTCTGTCTTTTTAAACTATCTATTTGCGCCAGAGTCTTTTTAACGCTCTCTTCAACTTCTTTCTGATCAACTTTTCTTTCTGGTTTAATTTTCTTAAATTTCCCTTTTCTCCGTTTCTCAAAAGGTATAAATTCTTCCTTCTTTTTTATATCGGTATCTCTGGGTTTTAATTTTTCTTTAACACTTTCTTCCCGGTAACGTTCTTCGGCCATTTTTTCTCTTTCTTCCAGCTTCTTCCGCTTGAGCACATCTTCTTTTTTAAGCTCCTCCTTCTCTTTTCTGAATTTATCCTCAATCGCCCTTAACATCTTCTCTTCCACCACGCTCATATGGCTTTTGACTAAAAAGCCTAATTCCTTCAACATGGATAGAAGAGCATCGCTGGAGATATTATAATCCTTAGCTACTTGATATACTCTTTTACTGCTCAATCTTTTTGCTCCTTTCATTGGTCTTGCCAGGTTGAGCAGGGGTCAAGTATTTTTTGGCAGATTCTATTAAAGATCGAGCCTTTTTCTCTCCTACTCCCTCGATCTTCATCAATTCCTTAAGGTTGGTTTTAGCCAAGTCTTGAACGCTATCGATCCCGGCTGAGACCAACTTTTCCTTGAGCTTCTCACCGACTCCTTGGAGTTCTGTTACAACGATTTCTGGTCCGGTTTCTAACTTTTTCTGTGCTTTATAATCGGTTTCACTTAAAATGTTAATCTTCCAACCGGTTAGTTTGGAAGCCAGCTTGGCATTCTGTCCACCTTTACCAATAGCTAAAGATAGTTTATCATCTTCAACTACTGCAACCATGCTTTTCTCATCTGGATAAACATCTAACTTGATGGTCTTGGCTGGAGCCAATGCTCTGGTTACAAAGTTTTCCGGGATGGCACTCCAGGGAACAATATCTATCCTTTCGTTATTCAGTTCCCGGACGATACTCTGCACCCGAACTCCTTTGACTCCTACACAGGCACCCACTGGATCAATCCGGTCATCTATGGAGCTTACAGCTATTTTGGATCTCTCCCCTGGCTCGCGGGCTATAGCCTTGATCTCGATTATCCTCTCATAGATTTCCGGTACCTCTAACTCAAATAACCTAACCAAAAGTGTCGGACTCGCTCTGGAAAGAACGATCGAAGGACCTTTAGCACTTTTTTCTACATTAAGGATACAGGCTCTAATCCGGTCCCCCTGCCTGTATTTCTCTTTCTGGATTTGTTCTTTTGGCGGAAGAATTGCCTCAGCCTTACCCAGATTCACTAAAATATTACCCTTTTCTACCTGTTGAATAGTACCAGTTACCAACTCACCTGCTCTATCCTTATACTCTTCGTAAATCTTTTCCCTCTCCGCTTCTCTGATTTTCTGGGTTAATATCTGTTTAGCGGTCAATATCGCATTTCTACCAAACTCTTCAAATCCTATAGGGATTATAATCTCCTGACCTAATTCAGCTTCCTTTTCAATTTTCTTAGCTTCTTCTAAAGAAATCTCTAAATTTGGATCAGTTATCTTATCCACTATTTTTTTTTGTGGCAGATATCTTGATTTCGCCAGTTTTTAAATCTACTTTAACTTTTAGATTGTCTGCATTTCCAAATTTCTTCTTTGCCGCTAACAAAAGACTTGATTCTAAAGTCTCAATTACATATTCCATCTCGATATTCTTATCTTTGGTTATCTGCTGTAAAGCTTCTAAGATCTCAGAGCTCATTAAACTACTCCTCTTAAATTATAATTTTCCCCTTCTCAATTTTCTCCCAGGGAAAGGCTACAATCTCATTCTCAACCTTTAACATTACTCCCTCTTCACGGACACTAACTATTTCTCCTGTAAATTCAGTTTTTTTCTCTAATGTAGCTTTAAGGTAAACCTTAACATTTTCTCCTATTTTTCTCCTGAAATCATCCAAGCTCAAAAGCGGTCTATCTAAACCTGGAGAGGAAACCTCCAGGGTATAGCTTTCTTCGATTAAATCTTCAGTATCCAGATAATCAGAAAGCTTCCGGCTCAAATGAACACATTCTTCAATATTTACTCCACCTACTTTATCTACATAGATCCTCAGGAGTGAATGGGGTGGTTTCCCTACAAATTCCAGCTCCACAAGTTCCAACTCCTGCTCTTTAATTAAAGACCAGAGCTTTTCTTTTAAAATCTCTTTCAATTCAGACAAAATCACTAGCCCTCAAAACAATATTATACGCTTCAGACTGTTAATCCTTTGACTTTTCGATACTTAAAAGAGTGGGAAAACCCACTCTTTTGACTAATATAACTACCTCTGTTTTAAAAAGCAACTGTTTTTTAAAACCCCTCTTACTCCTTTCCAGAGGATCCAACTTCGGATAAGATCTTTAGGAAACCATCCAAGACCTCATTTTTTCTTATTAAAACCTGTACCTGTCTTCCTCTAACTTGCACTTCTACTTTATCTTCTTTAAGGCTTCTCTCTCCTATGGTTATCCTTAAGGGAATTCCAATTAAGTCAGCATCATTGAACTTAACCCCAGCTCGTTCATTTCGATCATCCAGAAGAACCTCGAAATTTTTTTCCTTCATCTTATGATAGATTTCAAAAGCTGCTTCTCTCTGTTTCTCATCCAGAATATTTACTGGAACTATCTCGACTAAAAAAGGAGCAATCGGCACTGGCCAGATTATCCCAAGATCATCGTGAAATTTTTCTACAGCTGCCTGTGCGGTCCTGGTTATTCCTACCCCATAGGAGCCCATTATAAAAAATTTCTCTTTACCTTGTTCATCTATAAAGTTAGCATTTAAAGCCTCGCTGTATTTTGTACCTAACATAAAAGTGTTACCAACCTCTATCCCTTTATCTATTTTTAACCTGCCTTTCTGACATTTAGGACACAGCTCACCTGCAGTTGCATTTCTAATATCTACAACTATATCCAGCTTAAAATCCCTATCAAAATTTATGTTTGTCAGATGGAAACCATCCTCATTTGCACCGGTGACGAAATTGGTCATAGACAAAATCTCTTTATCACCTATGAGTCTCACATTTTCTAAACCTACCGGCCCGACATAACCCACCTGTGCACCGGTGATTTTTTGAACGGTCACAGCGTCAGCCATCTCCAATTCAATAACTTTTAAAATATTTTTAAGCTTGATCTCATTGATCTGTCTATCTCCGCGAATCAATGCCGCTACCACCTCTCCATTTGCTTTGTAAAGCAAGGTCTTAACCAATTTTCTGGCAGGTACATTGAGGAATCCGGTAACCTCTTCCACGGTTTTCATATTTGGAGTAGCAACTTTTTGGATTGGCTTCTTAGTTTCCACGGTCTCAGGAATAACCGGCTCAATTGAAATGGCTTTCTCGATATTGGCGGCATAATCGCAATGTTCACAGGTAAATATTATATTCTCACCTCCATCCGTATCCACGATCACCATAAACTCATGTGCGGCCTTCCCTCCCATAGCTCCGGTATCAGACTCCACTAACTTTGTCTCTAAACCACATCTTTTAAAAATCTTAAAATAAGCATCGATCATCTTCTGATAGCTGAGCTTGAAACTTTCCTCGTCCGCATCAAATGAATAAGCATCTTTCATAATGAACTCTCGTGATCTCATCAGTCCAAATCTGGGTCTTATTTCATCTCTGAATTTATTCTGGATCTGATAAAGA
>JAZDLB010000235.1:0-6290 GCA_043802565.1 Candidatus Zixiibacteriota bacterium
ACTGAACGCCAACTCTTTTACCTTTAAGGTCAATTAGAGAATTTATCTTTTGCTGGTCAAGCCTTACCGCTATGGATTGGCTTGCCTGATAATAGGGCTTGGAAAAATCGACCACGGTCTCACGTTGTGAGGTGATGGTAAAGGAAGAGATTATGGCATCATATTTATTATTGTTTAAACCGGAAACAATCCCGTCAAAAGGGACTACTATATATTCACACTTAACCCCTAATTTATCACAGATGGCATCCATTAAATCTATATCGAACCCCACGATTCTTCCAGTGGCATCCTTGGATTCAAAAGGAGGATAAGTAGCATCTGTTCCCACTAAAAGTTTTTTCTGCTGAATTATTTTAGAGAAAGTATCCGGCTTTTCTCTGGAGCAGTTTAAAGAGAATAAAAAAAAAAGATAATATGAAAAGGAAGACAAGACTATATAATGTTCTAAGATGGTTCTGGACTAGTGATGAAATCTGGCGGGCAAGGGTGCCCGCCCTACGAGGGAAATGAGGATTAGCAATCTCGACACTCGTGGGCGGGGCTCCCAGCCCTGCGAATTTGAATTTCCTAGATAGGTTCTCAAATATTCTTAGCATAAAGGGAAGACTCAATAACCGATTATCTTCAGTTTGGAAATACCTCCACGGAGTAGAATTTCTATCCTGGAGGGAGCAGAAGAATAATTGGAGGTCCAGTATCTTTCCTCTTCATGATTGATGGAGATATTCTCAAAATCGGTGGAGCTTAATGAAGCCCGATTTTCAATCTGCAAGCCGACCCCCTTTGGTATCAAAAGTTCTAACTTTGAGGCATCTGACTCTATCCTGACTTTTAAATTCTTTGCCATATTTCCAAATTTAACTTTAAGCTTGCTGGCATCTGAATCGATAGCTAATTTCTCCAGAATAAGCTTAGAAAAATCCAGTTCTCCGCTCATAGCCGCATTTTCGATCTCTAATTCCCATGGGATTTTTTCAGAAAGTTGAATATTCCAGGTATGTCTTCTTTGAAATCCGGGTTTAAACCAACCTCTCCAGAAATGATCTATGTCTTTTATATTCAATCGAATGATGCTATCTGTCTCAGAATAATTGTAAAGACAAAGAGGTGATCTTTTCCGGTAATCTAAGTTAGCTAAGATAAGTTTGTCCTGGCAAAAATCGGTTTTTAATGTCCCAGCCTTAAAATCTAAAGAGGCATAACCTTTTTTAAAAGGGAGGTTCATCTCTTTTTCCCAGTGAAAAGTTTTTCCCGGATAACTGGGTTCCTCTTTTTGGTTGAAATAAAAATAAGCCGGGCCCAAAATAGCTAAAAATAGTAAAATCGGTGAAAGGATGGCTAAAAAGCTCAAAGTAGTTTTAGCAAAGATTTTTTCTATTCCGATAGCGATAAGTAAAACTGGCCATAAAGATAGGATGGAGAGCCAGACTGACCAGTCAACATAGTCTAAATTGTTCAGGAGTAAAACCAGCCCCACCGAAAGTAAAATAATCCCATTTCTTATTCTGGATATTCTCATATTATCTCCTCCAACGAGTCGGTCCCTCGAATTCAAACTTTTACTAAAAGGAAAATACCTAAGAGTATAAGGATTATAGGCCAGATAAAATGAAAGTGGAACCAGGGGATGAAATTGTTGAGTAGAAATATTATCCCTACTCCAATTAAGATCAAGCCGGGTAGATATTTTTTTGAGTTAGTTTCTTTCTCCACTTGAACCTCACCTTCAATTGCCTCAGCCCGGGGCACGATTATCCAGGCGATGATATAAAGCAGAATTCCGATCCCTTCAGCAAAGATTAAAAGAACCGCTAATAGACGAACGATGGTTGGATCGATATTAAAATACTCGCCCAGACCACCACAGACCCCAGCGATCATTGAGTTTTTTGTAGAACGATAAAGCTTTTTATCCATATCTACCTCTTTTTTCTTGGTTATACGAATTTATCTTTTTCTAGTTTCATTTCTTTTCAGCCTCGCCGGTCATCGGTACGAATCGAACTGGTATAACCTCTTCTGTCTTTATGCCCTTGTCTGTTTTGGTGACAAGGATTAGTTCCTGAAAAAGGTCTCCAACCGGGATAACTAATCTTCCTCCGATTTTAAGCTGGTCAACTAATGGTTGGGGGATATGGTCAGGTGCAGCCGTAACGAGTATTCCATCAAAAGGGGAATGCTCTTTCCAGCCCTGATAACCATCTGCGCATTTTATGGTGATATTCTTATACTCTAATTCTTTCAGGGTACTTTCAGCCCTTTCTGCTAAAATGCAAACAATCTCAATACTATAAACCTCTTTAGCGATTTCAGCTAAGATGGCCGCTTGATAACCTGAGCCAGTCCCTATTTCAAGAATTTTCTCTCCACCCTTTAGCTCTAAAAGCTCGGTCATCAAAGCAACTATATAAGGTTGGGAGATGGTCTGGTTCTCTCCAATAGGTAAAGGTTCATCTGCATAAGCCTCTTCACGAAAAGTTTTAGGCACAAACAGATGTCTGGGAACTTTTCTCATAGTCTTTAGGACCAGAGGGTCTTTGACACCCCGGCTCTCGATCTGGGATTTCACCATCCACTCCCTTTTGTCAATCATCCCTTGTGGATCTAACTCGGATTTATTTTCCATAGAAGAGCCTTTCTCCTCAGTTTTTATGCAGGTTAAGAAGAGGAATGTAAAAATCAGGAGTAGTCCTTTCCATTTCATCTTTCCACCTGAAAAGCGATTGAAATTTCCTTCACCCAAAAATAAAAATCAAATTTAGAGCTTTGTCAATAGATATTTAGTGAAATAAAGGTTCAAGGGTTCAAGGGTTAAAAAAAGAATTAAGACCCACCTTGAGGGCAAGGTGGGTCTACCGGTTCTAATATGTAGCGGAGGTCTTCAGACCTCCTATTATCTGGTACCCATATCGCTGGGGCAGGGCAATTGCCCTGCCCCAGCGATAAGAAATTATTAGAGCAGACACACAGGTCTGCCCCTACCCCCGTTAGAGCAATTCATCGAGAATTTCAATTTCTTCCTCTCCCTGGTCTGCGATCTCAATCACTTTACCCTTGAAGACAAAGATAACTTTATCGCCCAGGGAAAGATATTTCTCAAACTCTGGGAATCTTCTGGCTAATTCAAAATAAACCGGGCTGAACCTTTGAATCTTTATAGTTTTGAGTTTATCGTCATACTGGCTATCTACCCAGAGCTCACCTTTTTTAAAGAAGGTCTTGTTCCCTACCTGCTTGATTTCAGATATCTTTTTCTCTTTGCCTGAGGAATCAATAAATCCTTCTGGGATAGTTGAAGCACTCTGGAGTTTTTGCAAATTCATAGATTGATAAACTGCACCTGATCCAGTCTCCTTTTTTAGTGGCATACTTAAGGCTTCGTCAGCTCTTAGCCTGAGTTCATGGTCTGCTAATCGGTAGTCCGCATCTATAAGGAAAGAGGTGTATTCGGTAATGATCCCATATCTTTTAGAAAGGTGCACAATCTCATCCACTAATTCCTCATTTTTCCCATATAGCCTGATCTGATCTACTAAATATCCTATTCTCCTTGAAGCCCAGAGACGGGGGATGAAACTGTTCTGTTCTTCAGGTGAAAATTTGACTTTGTAGGAATGAACTTCCTTCCCTTCATTTGTGTATCCGCTTAAAGTGGCAGAAGAGATACCTTCACCTTCATATTTTCCCAAAAGAATTATCTGTGAGCCGCTGAAAAGGTCAGGCAGTTCTCCAGGATAAAGGTCAAAGGTTTTAATCCCGGAGAATTTCAAACTTAAATCGGACAATATAGGATTGGAGATTTTTTTGTAAAAATTAGAGACTTTTAATTCAATATCCTCAGATGGAGTTACATAATCAGAAGTGGCGTGATTGTCTTTAGCCAGGCGGTCTAAGAAATGGGTGTTAACGTCAAAGCCCACACCGAAGACAAAAATCCGGCTTGAACCATTCTTAGCCTTCACATTTTCCAAGATTTTTTTAATGTCTGTAACTCCTACTGTGGGTAGCCCATCAGTCAAAAATATTATATAGGAGGTTTTATCTTCAAGGTTGAGTTCTCCTAAGCCTGCTAATAGGGCAGAATTAATATCTGTTCCACCGTCTGCTTCGCAGTTCTGGATAAATTTTATACCTGCGGCGATATTTTCTTTGGTAGCAGGCAAAAGCCTTTCTTTGAAGGTTTTAATGCGGTCGTCGAAGTCAATTAAGTTGAAGCCATCTCCGGGATTTAAGCTGTTCAGGCAGAAGATCAAAGCATTTTTAGCCTGTTTGATCTTCTCGCCCTGCATACTGCCAGAGGTATCCAAGAGGAAAATGATTTTTTTCCGGATGGGTTTTTCAGCTCTCTGGAGTTGAGGAGAGAAAAGAGCCATAAAGAAATTACCCTCTTTTTCGTCCTGATAACTTAAAAGGTTAAAACCTATCTCCTCTTCGGATAGAGTATAATATAGAACAAAATCTTTGTTCGGTTTGGTGTTCTCTTCAAAGTATGAGACTCTAACTTGATGATCACTTTCTTTCTCAACCCTTATTTCCTGAGTTGGGGAATAGACATTTTTAATGGGAGTATCTGAGTTTATTACCAGATCAATTTTCACACTTTCCAAAGGGTTCTGAGAAAATTTCTCAGTGGAAAGAGAATATTTGTATTCGCAGAGACCGTTTTCTAATTTCAAGATCTGAGAGTAGCCTAATTTTATCCTGGTCTCGCCATGAGCTGGTATGGGATAGACCCGGGCTCTGAACATCCCCTGATTATAATATTCCAAAAGAGCCGGGTCTTTTCTTCTCCTGACTATCTCCTCATAGATTCTTTTGGCTTTTTCTCTATCTAGGATTTCACCCTTAATCTCCTCTCCTTTGATAAACATTGAGAATTTGGAGATGCTGGCATCTTCAGGCAGGGGAAAGATATAGGTTCCTTCTAAGTCGCGAGGATAATCGTTTTTGAAAACCTGATCGACAGTGGTCTGAGCTAACTGATTATTTATTTTGATTTCCACATGATGATATTTGATCGAAAGGTAGGGTGGGGGTGGTTCTTCTGGATATCGAGGCACCGGGATGATAAATCCGTCAGCCCAGATTTTAGCCGATGGGAAGATGACGGTTTGCAGAGAGGTAAAGAGCAGGAGGAGGCTGATTATAAGGCTTACTTTTTTCATAATTCCCTCATTGAAAAGGTTTTTTCTATTCCCTATACAAATCAAGGGGGGAAAATATTCCCGAAAATTTTTATTTTTTCTTCAAAGCTTCCAACTCTGCAATTTTCTTACTCAGCTCATCTTTAGTCTTCTGGTCTATTATAGATTCCTTATATTTATTTAAAAGCTTAATCCCCTCTTGCAGTAGAAACTGGTCTTTGGTCTTGAGGAAAAGAAGTTGAAAAGCGATCTTGATTTGTGAAAAGCCTTCAAGGTCCCATCCGGATACGGGCTTTTTTTCAAAATATTCTTTCCAGGAGATTATCACCTTTTTCAGAGTATCTGCTTCTACTAAAGTATCTTTTTCATTCAAGGCTCTAACCCAGGTTTTAACAGGCATATAATATCTTATACCCTCAGCCGGATATAATTTCTCACCTATTTTTTCTGTTGAAATAGGTTGTTCTGCTGCCATTTTAATGTTACTCTTTTCTTCTGGTAATTTTTGAACCTGGAAAGTGGTTTCCGGCACGCTCGGAGACCTTAAAGACAATTCTGATTCAGTCACAGTTCTTAAGTTGGCAGTTACTCCTTTCTCAATTATTGGCCTTTCAGCAGTAACAGTTATAGTTGACTCAGGCACTATGATTTTGCCCGGTCCAGCTTCTTTTTTTGTTTTATCCTGGTCTTTTACTTGTAGTAATGGCAATTTTTGTTCGACAATGGTTGATTCCTTTATTTGATTTCCGACCGGCATAGACTCCTTAACTGCTGGAGCTGTGTATTCAACTTTTTCCGGAGCTTGTGAGCTCAAAGTTTTCTCCATCCTTAAAGACCTTATTTCCTCTAATTCTTTCCCTTTGTAATCCCAGTAGAGCTTGCCGATGATAAAGACTAAAAGGACTGAAGCAATCCCTGCGGCGATTCTCAACTTAACTGGAGAATAGATGAAAAAAGACTCCCAGCCGGATTTTAATTTTGCCCAGAAAGGTTTTTTCCTTCTCAGGATAATCTTATTTCTAACCTCCTCGGTAAAGGTTTTCCAGTAAGTGCCTGAAGGTTCTGGCATCTTTATCCTTTTGACCTTTTCATCCAGATTTTTAAGCTCCTGCAGCTTTTCAGCACACTTTTGACAGCTCAAAA
>JAZDLB010000236.1:0-7455 GCA_043802565.1 Candidatus Zixiibacteriota bacterium
TTCTTCAGCAACTAAATTCTTGCTTGATGAGTTAGCGCAAACAGCGACAAACGGCCAATCACTTGGGTCAAATTTCAATTTCTGGAACGCTTTTTTATGTCTGTTATTCAATTTTCCACAACATCTTTGAGCTGACTTGGCAACGATTTCTGCAAACCATTTTTTTAGAAGGTCATTTCCTTTTTCCTTCTCTGTCCTCTTCATACAGCGTCTGTATTCCTTTTCAATATGTCCTTCAAAATCGAAAGAAACCAGATGTTTTGCAGATAAGATTCCAAAAATAAAAGTTATTGAGTCAAAATCATTTTTGGCAGCATTATAGAGCACGTAAGTGTCAATTGTCCAATCGGGCTTCATATTTAAATCTATTCAGGAAGTTACCCTTTTATTGCCTTAAGATGTTCAAAAGCCTCAATCACATCTTCTTCAAAGAAACTCTTTGGAAAGTTTTCATATTGGCCATACTTGTTTAGTGTTACTTCTTGTATGTGTGTACCCTCCGGAGTTGGTTCGAAATAGTAAATAGCAACCTTTTCTTTTGCTATTTGTTTTTCTGCAATACGACGGCGGATACGGGCCAAGATATGTTCACTATGTGTCTCAATTATGAAAGTGCGATTCCCCTCGGAGGCAGCGTTTATAAATAAATCTCCTAGAATCGATTGTGCTTTGGGATGTAAATGAATTTCAGGTTGCTCTATTAAAATAACACTACTTGGGGGTGCATAAAAACTTTCAATAATAATAGGGAGTGTTTGAGAAGCCCCAAAGCCAATGTCTGCAAGAGTTGTTTCTACTTCTGTTGCTGGATCAATTATTAACACTCTATAATAATTTCCTTTACCTATACGAGCTAATCGAATATTAGTAGCAAAATTAAACTTCTTGAACCAGCTACGAACTTCATCCTGTATTTTGCGTATTCTCTTGCTTTCACTTAAGTGTGTGAACCATAATACATCCACTGCGCGCTCACCTCTTGTGCCAACATCTTGAGGAGCTTGTCCAGTAGTTACATAGAAACGCTTTGGGAATTCACGGAGTGGTCCCAAATAGTACATGTTGCGGAACTCTCTTTCAATAATAAATCTAAGAAAAAACTGTTCGCCTGGAAAAGATTCTAGTAAATCTTTCATCTTTGCTCGCCGTTTTAGGTGAGGAGTAAAACCGTAAAATTTAAAAGGATCCACATCGTCGCTTCGCCATTCTTGTCTTTCGCCTTTTTCAATCCAAGATACTATTCCCAAATATTTTTTTCCTTTTTGTCCACGTAAAATCTTTTGATTTATAGTATCATCTTTATTAATCTCACTTTCTTTAAGATCAATTTGAGTAGTTTTACGGTTATAGCAAAAAACAGCTCTAATAAAGAGTTTCTGTGGTGTTCTTCTATGTTCTTTTTTACTTAATCCTGCTGGGAAGAATTGTGTGATCTCAAAATTAACCTCTAACTCTCTACTATATTCACCCTTAAAGATAAACCCAGGATAAGCTCCCATTTGTACCCATCCGTTATTAGCAGCTAAAGGAATGTTGATATCAGTGCTATCGATCGTCTGTCGTAGCATAAGTAGCATTTGCAAAAGGCTACTTTTACCTGAAGAGTTTGGACCTACAAGTAATGTTAGTGGTCGAATCTCTAATTCATTTGTATCTTGCAAACATTTAAAATTCTTTATGCGAAGTTTTGTAATCATTTATTATTCTCCTAATATTTGAGTAAAAAATCTGTTAAGTAAGATAGAGAAAATTACTCCACTTTTTCAATTTACCCAATTCTCTTACTGGAGTCAATATTTTTAGTTCTTATTTATATTTGAAACAAATTAAGTGCTTTCCATCAACCCTGATAATTTCAAAAGCTCTTTTGACCAAAATGAGGCTTGGTTAATTAAGTTCTTAAGCGATTCAGGATTCTGGCAGATTTCAGGGAATTTGAGATGCCAGAGGGAGAGCTGGATTTGGAGTTCAACCAGTTTTGTTTGCACATCCAAAGGTAAATCAGGTGCTATCCACTCTATTAAAAATTTACTCTCTTCTATTATACTTTTTACAGCATTAAAGTTATCTGGATCATCAGCAAAAGAAGCTATACGGGCTAAATTGGCCGCTAACCCCCCTATTCGTCTGGCTGTATCTTGCTGTAAATATCTTAAGCGGATAGCTTCTAAGTTCTTCATTGCATACCTGCCAAAAGTCTTCGTACTATAGCTTCAACTCGGTCACGAATTTTTGGATTCTGTATCTCCATAGTGAAATTTTTTTGTTTCGGTCTAATGTTAATTAAAGCTTCAAACCTTACCTTGCCACCAGAGATATGTCCTTCAGCTTGGGGACTTGATATCCAATCTACACCCCAGATATCCTCTTGCCGACTTCCATCTTCTAAAAGCACCGTTTCACAATCTGAATGTAAAATGCCGCCACCAGCTAAAACTTCACGTTCAATATCCACAGCAAGTTTGATATAAGTATCAAGTGCTTCTAGCATTTCAGTTATCTGTTGAGGGGTCGCTGGTTCTCGGATTAGATGAATCATTTTTTTATTAGTTTAATTTTCCTCAATTTACCCTGTTTTCCCCCCAGAGTCAATATTTTTTAGTGGAATCTTTTTTTAAATTCATCTTGCAGGGCTGGTCCCGCCAAAGGCGGGATGCCGAAGGGTACAAAAACTGTTAACTCTCGTAGGTCGGGCACCCCTGCCCGACTATTGTTAACCATTCCCTTGCGGGAATTCATTCTGGCAAACCTAAAGGTTCGCACTCCAGTTTTTCCCTGTCCTACGGATCCGCTTCTCGGATATGCTGTCTACTTTCTTACCCTCCGGTCTTGTCTATAGTCAAGGAGCAGACTTCGTTGGCTATCTCTTCTATGGCTTTGCCGGTGATATTGATAATGGGCCAGTGGGGGTTTTGAAGGAAAATTTTATGGCAATAATTAAGTTCTGCTACTACGTGCATAGGGTCGGCATAGTTTATATCCGGATGAGAGAGCTGAGCTAATCTGCTCTGGCGGAGTTTTATCAAAAGCTCAGGATTTATGGTTAAGCCTACGATTTTTGACTGGTCGATTTTAAAAAGCTCTTCAGGAGGGGTTATTCCTAAAATTAAAGGGATATTAGCTACAAGTAGCCCCTTGTTGTAAGCCAGATAGATACTCAAAGGGGTTTTGGAGGTTCGGGAGACACCAGTTATTACTAAGTCTGCCTCATTTAGATCGCGAACTCTATGTCCATCGTCATGTTTTACTGCAAATCCTACTGCATCTATCTTTTTAAAATATTTGTGGTCTAACTCTGAGAGCAAACCAGGTTTTGCCTCAGGTGGTGAAGCAAGGAAATTGCTTAAACTGGTAAGGAGTGGTCCTAAAAGGTCAACTGTGGGAAGATTATATTGATTTGCCTGAATCACAATCTCATTTCTTAATTCAGGAGTTACCAGAGTATAGGCGATAAGTCCTTCACTTTTTGATGCCCTCTGGACTATCTCCCTTATCTGTGTTTTTTTTAATACATTGGGGAAACGTTCAACTATAATGTTTTTCTGTCCAAACTGAACCAAAGTTGCCTGTAAAACCCTTTCTGCAGTTGAGCCAGAACCATCGGAGATTATCCAGATATATTTGGTCTCAGAGATTTTAGGCATGGTCAATTTATTTTGAGAATTTTAATCAGATTGTCCAGCAAAAGGCAATCTTTACACTCGGATTTACCCTGAGGAGCAAATGGTTGGTCGTATAAGTTTCTGACTTTTTTTAAAAGGTCCGGGATTATGTCGAGTTTTAAGTTAAGTTGAACGATTTTTCCGGAGAAGGGCAAAAGAAATCCTTGATCAGTTTTCACTTCTTCAACATTTTCCTGAGTCAAAGCAGTTTGTGGTTCCATATAGGCCAGGGCAATATTTTTCACTGGTGAAAGACCCTTTTTTTCCGCAATATAAGCATAAGCATTAAGCTGAACTTCGTACAGGGGCAAAAGAATATCCTGGGTTTCTGTATATCTTGCAGTCTTATAGTCTAATATGAAATAGGAACCGTCTTTTAGAGTGAAGATTTCATCCGGGACACCGGTTAAGAGTATATCTGTTATCTGGTCTATAATATTAAAGGTAGAATGGTGAAGCTTTTTGGTCAAACCTGTGAGCTCACCCTGAGAGGGAAGCCAATCTGGGAAATGTCCATATTTTTCAAAATAAGAGCTGATGAACTTCTTAGTATAGGAATCTATGGAACTGAAAATTCCAGGGAAAATCTGGTAGGGTAATTTATTGGCAGAATGAAGTTTTATCCATAAACAACGGGGGCAAGAATCTTTGAAAGCAAATGCACCTAATTCCTTGGCTGAAATCCTAATCTGGGTCATAGTTAGTTGTTAGTGGTCAGTGGCCAGTGATCAGTAATGAATTTAACTGACCACTTACCACTGATCACTTTATTTTACTTTCTGAATTTTACCGGCTTTAATGCAACTGGTGCAAACTCTTATGGTAACTTTTTTCCCATTAACTAAGGCATGGACTTTTTGCAGGTTAGGCATCCAGCGCCTTTTGCTCAGTTTATGGGCATGGCTGATAGTGTGTCCATATTGTGGGCCTTTTCCGCAAATTTCACAAGTTTTTGACATCTTTCCTCCAATCAATTCATTAATCGACTTTCTAATATAAATATTTCTTACGTAAAAACAAGGGTTAATATTTAAGAATATAAGTTAAAAAGGCTTTATTCCATCTTGCGGGCAAGGTGGGATTTCCGAGTTTGTATTATCTGCAGAGGGCTTGCTAACATTTATCCCGCCTTGTGGGCAAGGCGGGTTTACCGAATATAAACTCTAATTGAATTAGTAAACCCATGTTGCCCTCAACATGGGTTAATTGGTGATAAATCAAGCTCCTACAAACAAAGGTTGTATGTTCGATTTACCGAACCCAAATCGTCTAAAAAGAAGTCTCCCCGTAAAATACGGGGAGACTTTACTACAGGTCCTAATTCGGATCCGAAGGAAAGGAAATGAGGAAGAAGAAAAACTTATTTCAACAAACTCATCTTAGCGGTTTTGGTGAAAGAGCCAGTTTGTATCCGGTAAAAATAGATACCAGAGCCAACCTCTTTGCCCCGGTCGTTTTTACCATCCCCGATTACATTTTTTAATACAACGTGTTACTCGCCAACCACTAAGGTCTTTACCTTCTGCCCTAAGATGTTATAAATCGATAGCTTGACATAGGAATTGGAAGGCAGAGCATAGCTGATAGTGGTTGTGGGGTTAAATGGGTTCGGATAGTTCTGGGATAAAGCAAACTCTGTGGGAAGAACCGGCTTCATCGGGCTACCAAGTTCAACTGGATTGAAGTCGAATTTAATATGTTCTGCCTTGGTATTCACCAATGAAATCCCCTTCTGCTGGCAGATAGTGGTCTCTTCCAGCTTAACCTTTCCTTCACCTTTGAATTCCAGATTCAGAAAAACTCCTTCACCTTTGGGAATCGCCTCAGCCTGGAAAGGTATAACCACAGCCAAGATGGTTTTCTTCTCATTGTCGATGAGGGTGAACTTGACTCCGTTCTGCCCATCATCGGTTATATAGTCTGCAATACCGTTAGAGAAATCTGCCCGGGTGCAGATAACATCAATTCCTGGCTCAGCAAATTTCAAAGCTACTGCCACAGCACCTAAGGGCTCATCCGCGGAAAGGTTCAGAGAGGCTTTGTTTAAATCACTGGTGGCAACTAACTTATTGGCTGACCAGGCGGCGCTTCCTAAAAGTAATATCAGGACTACAACTAAGGGTATTCTTTTGAGCATAAAGATACTCCTTTCTTTAAAAGGTTAAAAGGGTGTTAATCTGGTTGGTTTCTCCTTCTTTTACCTCCAGGTTCCCCCTCGGAACTTCCCTCACCTCCTTTTGGAGGGGTTTGATAAAAGTTAAGAACCAACTTCCGATAACTTTAATTCACCCTTCCTTTTATTCAAAAATAGTTTAAAGCCCACCATCCATCCCGTCCAGGGGAATACCATTATCTTTACGTATAATCCCTAAATTATGATAAGATAGATAATAGCTCTTGTCAAGTGAAAAATTGAGTTTTTAAAAAATTTTTCCATTGGATCAAATCCAAAAAAGGGTTTTAAGAGTTCTGTAATGTATAGTTGCTCGATTCATCGAGCAAAAAGAGTCCAATAAATTGAGCAATTGCTCGACTTTTTCAGATACCCCTCTAAAACCCCTTGACAGAGTTGTGTTAAAAGATTAATATAATTTTCAAAAGATAAATCTTTTTATGGGAGTTGGCTTTGGCAACTGCTTTGTCAGTTAACCTTCAATCCACTTCTGGCGGACTTAGGCAAATCGACCTTCAAAGCCCGATACAGTACCTAAAAGGGATAGGTCCTGCCAGGGGAGAGGCTTTAACCTCCTCAGGTATAAAAACAGTGGAAGACCTTCTTTATCATATCCCGCGCAGATACATAGACCGAAGCACCTTCACCCCCATAAGTCAACTTCAGGTCAACTCTAAGGCAACAGTTATGGGAACGGTTGAATCCTATGGTATAAAAAGATGGAGAAGCCCCCAATATTGGGTGATCATAAGAGAAGGGAAAGGTTTTCTAAAACTGGTCTGGTTTTCTGGAATCAAATATATTCAGCACCGTTTTAAAGAAGGTGATACAGTCATTGCCTCAGGGGAGGTGAGGGATTTCTATGGACTGCAAATGCCCCATCCGGAATTTGAGATAATCTCAGGTCCTGTGGATCCAAATTCTGAAAAAGGGGAGAAGTTGATCCATACCGGTGGAGTTATCCCTTTATACCCTTCAACTTCAGAGTTAAAACATCTCTATCTGGATAGTCGAGGCTTCCGCCGAACCATAAGCTTTATTCTGGAAAATCTTCAAACTCAGGTTCCGGAGTCGCTTCCAGTTAAGGTGAGAGAAGAGCTTGAGCTTCCATCTTTGGATTGGTCCTTGAAAAATATTCATTTTCCAGCTTCTTTAGAGGAGGCTAAAAAGGCGAAGAAAAGATTAGCTTTTGAAGAGCTTTTCTATTTGGAGCTTCTTTTAGCCTTGAGGAAGAAAAGATCAGAGATAAAAGAGGAGGGTATAGTTTTTAGCCGACCCGGGGAAATAATTAAAACTTTTATGCAGAACCTACCTTTTGAATTGACTTTTGCCCAGAGGAAAGTTTTAAATGAAATCTATCAGGATATCTCCTCCGGGAAAGCTATGCACCGGCTTTTGCAGGGGGATGTTGGTTCAGGAAAGACCGTCGTAGCACTTCTTACTATGTTGATGGCAGTGGAGAATGGTTATCAAACAGCAATAATGGCACCAACTGAGGTTTTAGCTGAGCAGCATTATCTGAGCCTTAGTTTCTTTTTAGAACCTTTAAAGATAAAACCACTCCTTTTAACCAGTTCGGTAAAAACCGGAGAAAGGAAAAAAATCTTAGAGAAAATCTCT
>JAZDLB010000237.1:0-5393 GCA_043802565.1 Candidatus Zixiibacteriota bacterium
GGATATGGTCACGGGGCTTATGAGGTTTCAAAGGTTGCTCTAAAAAATGGGGCTGGTTCCTTGGGAGTGGCTTTCTTAGAAGAAGGGATAGAGTTGAGAGAAAGAGGAATTAAAGTTTCTATCCTGATTTTGTGCCCGGAATTTTATGGCAGAGAGAAAAATATAGCCGAATATAATTTGCAATCTGTGGTGACGGATTTCGATTTCGTTTGTAAACTTTCCACTGAAGCGGAGAAACAAAATAAGCTGGCAGAAGTATTTCTGAAAATAGATACCGGGATGCGTCGGTACGGCATAGAATCTTCTTTGGCTCTGGATTTTGTCAGGCGAATGAAAAAGCTGAAAAATATTAAGCTCAAAGGGATAATGTCTCAATTCTCTACTACCGAAGAAAAGGATAAGGATTTTGCCAGAATTCAACTCTCTCTTTTTAAGAAGACTGTTAAGCAGGTAGAGAAATTCAATAGTGGGAAGCTTATCCGGTCGATCGCTAACTCCGGTGCGGTTCTGGAGCTACCTCAAAGCTATTTTGACCAGGTCAGGGTGGGAATATTGATGTATGGAATCTACCCATCTGAAAAGTTACCTAAAAGGGTGGAAGTAAATCCAGTGATGAGTCTGAAAAGCAAAATCATTCAAATAAAGGAAGTGAAGAAGGGAACCTCAGTTGGTTATGGCAGGAGTTTTATCACTAAAAGAAAAACGAAAATCGGGACTATCCCCTTAGGTTATGCGGACGGCTATCCACGACTGCTTTCTAATCGGGGTGAGGTTTTAATAAAAGGTAAAAGAGCTCCAATTATCGGGAGGGTTTGTATGGATGCTTTTATGGTCGATTTAACTTCTATTCCTGAGGTCAAGATAGGAGAAGAGGTGGTGCTTTTAGGAAAACAGGGTAAAGAAAAAATCGAGGCTGAGCAGATAGGAAAATGGGCTGAAAGCTTTAGTTACGAGATAGTTTCCAGGATGGGGAAAAGGTTGCCACGGATCTATATTAAATAAGTCTATAGGCTATAGTCTAAAGGCTAAAGTCTAAAGATTGAAGGCAAATGAATTCCTCACAGCCGATAAAATAAATAGATAAGAAATGACAGATAACAGATAAAATAGAAAATTAAGTAGGTCAAGCATGTCCCCTACGGGGACTGCTTGACAAAACTGGAATAGAAGAGTTGAAATAAACAAAGCCAGGTAGTCATTGCGAGCCCCGATAAATCGGGACGAAGCAATCTGTTTAATCTGTAGGGATTGCTTCGTCATCCCCGTAGGGAGATTCCTCGCAATGACAGATAAAAGAAATTAAATAAAGGGTATAAAGATGATTTTAAAATATGAATCTTTTGAGCTGAAGTTGAAAGATCCTTTCACTATCTCCAGAAGTTCAATTGAATCTAAAAAAGTTGTCTATGTCCAGATAGATGAGGGGATAGGTGAAGCATCACCTTCATCTTATTATGGGGAAAATGAAGGAACGGTAAGATCGGTTTTAGATGCTCTGAAAAATGAACTGGGAAATGACCCTCTGGAGATAGAAGCTATAATGGATAGGGTTTATAGAAAAATGGCGTGCAACTTTTCAGCCAAGGCCGGGATAGACCTGGCACTGCACGATCTTATAGGTAAGAGATTGAATTTACCGGTTTATAAATTATTGGGAATTGAGAAGAAAGAGATTACTACTTCATATACTATAGGATTGGATACTATAAAAAGGATGCAGGAGAAAGTTAAAGAGGCTTCAAACTTTTCTGTTTATAAAGTAAAGGTAGGGGTGGAGAATGATTTGAAAATGGTGGAAGCGATAAGAGAGATAACGGATGCTAAAATCAGGTTAGATGCTAACTGCGGGTGGAACACGAAAGAGGCTTTGAAGAAAATCAAGGAATTAGAAAAATTCGAGATAGAATTAATTGAACAGCCGATACCACCAGGGAATTTGGAGGATTTAAGGATAATCCGGGAAAATACAGATATCCCTATTTTTGTGGATGAGTGGGTGATGTGCGCGAAGGATATACCCCAATACAAGGGTATAGTAGATGGGATAAATATCAAATTGATGAAATGTGGTGGTATAAGGGAAGCACTAAAGATGATTCACACTGCCCGGGCTTGTGATTTAAAGGTTATGTTAGGATGTATGATCGAAAGCTCAGTGGGGATTTCAGCGGCAGCTCAGATAGCTCCCTTGGTCGATTATGTGGATTTGGACGGCAATCTTTTAATCTCCAATGACCCGTATTCCGGAGTGAAGTTGAAAGAGGGGAAATGGATTTTAAAAGATTTGCCGGGGTTAGGGATAAAAAAGGTTTAATAGTTCAATTGTTCAATGGTTCAAAGGTATGAAAGCAAAAAACATAGAAGAGCTTCTGGTCTGGCAGAGAGCAAGGGAATTAGTCAATAAAGTATATGATCTTACGAAAAATCAGAGCTTTCGTAAAGATTTCAGTTTAGTTGACCAAATTAGAAGAGCAGTTATATCAATTATGTGCAATATCGCAGAAGGTTATGAGAGAGGTTCAAATGTTGAGTTCATTCAATTCCTGTATATTGCTAAAGCATCCTGTGGAGAAGTTAGAACGCAGTTAGTAATTGCTTTTGATCAAGGATATATTAATAAAAATGAACTTGAGTGTGCTAAAGAGTCGGCTTTAAAAGTTTCAGGAATGCTTTCAAATTTTATTACCTATTTAAAACGTTCCAATTTAAAAGGAAGTAAGTTTAAATGAGATTTTTGAAATTAGTTATTTTTATAAAATTTTGAATCCTTGAACTATTGAATCATTGAACTTATGAGAATTCAGGTCTGGCTGGTAATCTTCATTTTATTATTTATACAAATTTGTACAGGAGAAATAAATAATCCTCCAATGATCAAAGTGGTTTATCCTAACGAAGGGAGAGAAATAAGTTCTTCTGATTCCACTTTTATTTTCGGCTCAGTTACTCCGGGCTCGGATTTGAAGATAAATGGACAGAAGGTGAAGGTGTATAAGAATGGCACTTTTTTAGCCTATCTTCCTTTAAAGCCAGGAGATTTTGTTTTTGAACTGATCGCTTCAAACCAGAATGGGATTTCCACCAAGAAGGTAACGGTGAAAGTTCCTTTTCCTTTACTCCCTACTCCAGAAGATACTTTACGCATAGAATCCTCCGGGAAAGCACCTTCTGTTGATCTGGTCTTAAATCCTGGAGATATAATCCAGACCAGTTTCAAGGGGACTCCAAATTGTTCGGCTTTCTTTTATATTCAGGGCTTAACTTCCCCTCTTCCAATGATTGAGTCTTATAAATCAAATCCTGTCTTTTGGGGTGAAGGGGTGTTTGGTAAATGGGAAACTGAAGATTCGATTTTGCAAGATGGGATTTATACAGGCTTATATAAAATTAAATCTACTGATAAAATAGAAAACGGGAAAATAGTCTTTGAAATTTTCAAAAAAGTTGAAAACCCCGATTCATTTTATTCCCCAGCCGAGGCATTTTATGATAAGGAAAAAGGTTTAGTCTGTTTAGTTGATTCTGCTCCGGGTAAGATAGTTATAAAAGAAGAGGAAATTCCACAGATCGTGGAGCTTAAAGATACCTCTACAATTATCCGCACAGGTCCTGGTTTAGGGTATCTTCTACTTTATCAACCTCAGGGGGTAAGGTTTGTAGCGAATGGTAGAAATGGTAACTGGGTAAGATTAAACTTAGCAGAAAACATTGAGGGATGGGCAAAAGCTGAAGCCCTGAATTTTTTACCTGCAGGGACCCCTGTTCCGGAAAGTAACATAAAATTCATCAGGTCAGAAAAATTGAGCGATCGAACCCGGATAAAAATTTCTCTTAGCCAGAAATTACCTTACGAAGTAATACAGGAGGTTTCACCGCCGGTTTTAATTTTGAAGATTTATGGCGGGAATTCGGATACTGACTGGATAAGATATGATCTTAAAGATGAGATTATTCAGCAGATCAAATGGGAACAGATTGAAAAAAGGGTTTATCAGCTTAAATTCTATCTGAAGCAGAAAAGGTTCTGGGGCTATGATATCTATTATAAAGATAATGAGCTTTGTTTAGAGATAAGAAAAGAGCCTGTGGTAATAAATAAACTAAAAGGATTGAAGGTCTGTATAGACCCGGGGCATTCTCCAGAGAGCGGTGCCGTAGGACCAACGGGGTTAGAGGAGAAGGTGGTGAATCTGGAGATAGCTTTAAAATTAAAAAAAATCCTGGAGACAAATGGCGCCGATGTGATTTTAACCCGTTACGGTATGGAAGGGGTTGGGATCTACGAAAGGCCTGAAAAAGCCAAAGATAACAATTGCCATATTCTGATAAGCATTCACAATAATGCACTTCCGGACGGGGTGAATCCTTTTTTAAATAATGGGGTTTCCACTTATTATTATCATCCGCAGAGTTTAGAGCTTGCCAGAGCTATTCAAAAGGAGCTGGTCAAGAAATTACAAATTCCAGATCAAGGGTTTTATTATGCCAACTTTGCTCTAACCAGACCGTATCAGTTCCTCTCTGTTCTGGTGGAATGTGCTTTTATAATCTATCCAGAGCAGGAGGAGCTTTTAAGAGGTGAGGTTTTTCAAAAGAAATGTGCTTTAAGTATTTATCAGGGGATTTTAAATTATGTTAAAGGAGATTAGTCTAAGGAGAGAAAAAATGATTGAGTCATACGAGTTCGGGAAGATGGTGATCAATGGGGAGAAATATACTGCTGACTTAATCATCTATCCGGACAGAACCGAGCCTGACTGGTGGAGGAAATCAGGCCATGAGCTGAGATTGGAGGATGTTAAAGCGGTGGTGAAGGAGAAGCCAGATACCATAATCGTGGGCACAGGTTATAATGCGTTGCTGAAAGTTTTGCCGGAGACTGAGGATTATATCCTATCCAAAGGGATAAGGCTGATTGTGGAGGATACTAAAAAGTCAGTCAAAAGTTATAACGAGCTTTCCCTCAAGGAAAAAGTGATCGCCCTCTTTCATCTGACCTGCTGATTTCATAGGTGTCATTCTGACCCCGCCTCTGGCTGGGGAAGAATCTGTCGAATTTGGCTTTAAGGAAGATGTAAAATGGAAGATGACCTCGCCCTGTTCTATCCGCTCCCCGAGGAATGAAACCTCCCCTTTTCCCCTCCTTAAAAAGGAGGGGAAATTATTTTCCCTCTCCTTTCCAGGGAGAAATAAAACAGTAAAGCAGGGCTTTACACCTGATGAAAATTTTTAGGGTTCAGTGCCATTTTCCTTAATCTTCCGCATCTTGCGGCTGGCGATTAAATAATAGAGGCACAGTCCCAGGCCAGAACAAACAAGCATTCCGCCAATAGTAATCGCATCTGCTGAGTCTGGCGGAACCATCTGGATCAAAACCACTCGACCGATGAAAA
>JAZDLB010000238.1:0-4250 GCA_043802565.1 Candidatus Zixiibacteriota bacterium
AGTATTCCAGAGGTCAAAGGTTATGGTGTCGATCATATTGTAATTACTACGAAAAAACTAATACGGAAGTAAAATAGAAAAGGGCTTGATAAATCAAAACCCTGCGAATTGAATTGTAGGGGTTCGATTTATCGAATACCCTGTATTGACACGGTAGATGTACTCCAAATTTAACAACTGGTAGGACAGACATTTTGTCTGTCCTGGACAGGTTGAAAACCTGTCCTACCTCTCTGGGGGTGGCACCCTCAAACTGGTTTGAGGGTGTGATTACCGGAGAATCTCAATGCAATCTTTTTGTCAAGCAGTCCTTCGGGCATGCTTGACCTACGAAATCTGCTCGGGCTGGAGTTGTACTCCGGCCCGTAAAAGGGACAGGGGTGCAACCCCTGTCCCAGCTTTCGGGAGCCCACAAGGGGCTCCCCTACGAAAGACTGAATTTCGTAGCGCGAGGCTTTGAGCCTCGCATTGTGAACCTGTCCTACGGATCCGTCATCAGGAAAAGGTTCGCGCTACGACCAGCCACCCGTCGGGCATAAAGCCCGACTGTACGTTTTTTACACTAAAAAATAACACAGGACAGAACGATGTTCTGTCCCTACTTTTTCAAACTGATCACATGCTCGCAGAACCTTCCACCCGAAGGAATTGATTCTGCGATGTGATAAGAGAAGTTTTCACCTAAAGATTCTATCAGAGCTTTTTCCATGGTAGTATGGGCTTCACATATTTTAGGGTCGTCAAAAGGGTAAGGACATTTGAAAAGGCGGATAACCACTTTATCGTCTGAGAACTCGGTGACCTCACCTTCGCAGTTAATCATATCAAAAACCCGAATGAGAAAAAGCCCTGCGGATTTTACATCTCCCGGTTTGACTCTCTTTTTACCACGTTCAGCAATCTCTTTACCGTAGGTTTCGCTTACCTCTCTAATCAGGTCTAAGCCCGGCTGTCCAAATTTTTTGTATAGCCCTTTGTAGATTGTATGTACCCTTTGTAAAAGCCCGGTGGTGGCGCTTTTATATTTCTCCTCTACCGGAATAACTTTAAAATCTACTCCTGCTGGAATCTTTATCAAGTTATCCTCTTGTCTAATTAACCAGAAAAGCTGAAGCTTTGTCCTACTTCTTTAAGGAAGTACCTTATACACGATATCGTGGTCCCTGACTTTATCTTTCACCTTTATGCCGATAGAATCTCCAGGCTTTGCTTCCGGCACACTCAGATGCTCTATCTGGATAGAATCCACGGTCTGCTCAAAATCTGTGGTGTGTCCTTTGATATGGATTGTGTCTCCAACCTTAAGGGTGCCTTTAGTTATATCAATGGCGGCTACACCGATTTTGGCAAAATAATCCGCTATTTTTCCAACTTCTTCTTCTGGCATCTTTTCCCCTCCTGAATATAAAAGTTTATATCCCACCGGCTATGGTTATCCGGTGTATTCCTCCTAAATCAGCATAGGAGGAATAAGCATAATCGAATTTATATTTTCTCCAGTGTATTCCAAAACCTAAAGACACCCCAGCCCATTTATCTTTATCTGAGCCGGTTTTGTAGTTTTCTCCAAAAGAGCTCCAGCCTACTCTTAAGAACAGAGGTTTAAAGTAAGTTATCTCCCCTCCCAGGCTGACGTAGACGTCATTGTCGAAGGGTATAGATAAATCTCCAGCTACTAAAAGAGGGACCTCCTTCAGGCTGTGCGAAATCCCTAATTTTATCACTGTGGGCAGAGGGTCTTTATGACTTTTGGTAAACCCCTTAAGCTGAAATCCTAAGTTATGAACTACTGCTCCGAATCTGGTGCGTTCATCCTTGTGCTGGTAGAATCCACCCAAATCTAAAGCTAAGGCATTTGAGGTATGATTTTGAGCGCTCTCATTTTCCAGAATGAACTTGACATTCGTGCCCAGATCAAATCTGGGTTTGATCTTTTTGGCATAGGAGAAGGCAAAAGACAAATCTGCAGCTCCGAAGGTTCCTAACCTTTCGCCCGACTCATTCGTCTCCTCCATCGAGCCATAGTTGAAATAATTTATGGATAAACCTAAGTTGACTTTATCTGAGTAAGGATGAACATAACCCACAAAGCCAGATTGAATATCAGTAATAAAGTTGTTGTAATAGGTGATGAAATGATTGCCTTTCAATTGCAAAAGACCAGCCGGGTTAAAATATAAGGCAGATTCATCATCTGATAAACCCACAAAAGCACCACCTAAAGCAGAAGCCCGAGCTCCAACTGCGACCTTTAAGAACGGATAGGCAGTGGTTCCAACCTTTGAATTTGTTCCCCAGCTAAGGGAGATAAGTAATAATAAAAATAAACTTGTTCCCAAAAAGATTTTCCTTCTCATTTTTCCCTCACTTAAAAAGCTTTTCTTTGACAAATTTACTACACTTTACCTGAATTGTCAATAAATTTATGACCACTTTCGCCACTAAAGTGGCTGGGAACTATGTTCTCATTCTAACTGACTTTAGTCAGGTTTTGCACTTATGTCTCCTACTCAGAAGTCCCGCCTTTGAGGCAAGGCAGGATTACCGGTGTAAATTGTAGGTCATAGGTGATAGGTAGAAGGTTATAGGTTTTCCCCTATCACCTACTACCTATCACCTAAAACCTACCACCCTTTCACCGTTCTGTTCACAATATCCTCAGTCAATTTATCAATCGCTTTAGTCTTTCCATATACCTCAGTTGAATCTGCAGAATAAATCCCCCAGCCCTGAAGATTTTCCTCCTCCCAGATATTTTTGTTATGCTTCTTATCCTCTAATGCAACTTTGACATAAATCCTGACTATATATTCTTTCACATTCTCTTTTTCATCAAAGGTATGGGCAACTTTCTCGTATTTTAAAATCGTCCCTCTGAGAATTGAATCTGCAATCCTTTCATTTACTACTTTCAGAGTATTATCCTGAACAAACCCCTGAACTAACTTTTCTGTCAATTCCTCTCTTATCCCGTATTCCTGGGTCTGGTTTTCAAACAAAGGGATGGCAATGGTCTTAATACCGGGTAAGCCAGAACCAGTAAAAGAATAGGGACCACAAGAGAAAAAAGTAGACAGGAGACAGTAGAGAGCAAACAGGGTAACAAATCGCGAAAAGCTAATCGCGAATCGCGAACAGCGATTCTTTTTTCTCACTTGATTATCTCTCCATTTTTAATAACCTTATCCCTTAGATTGACTCCATAATGATACGGTATCTCTTTATAGTTTTTAACATTCCAGATTACAATATCTGCTTTCTTGCCCGGCTCTAAACTGCCAATCGAATCACCTTCATCTATGGCATAGGCTGAATTAATAATGGCTGAAGTTATAGCCTCTGCTGGAGTGAGTTTCATCCGGAGACAAGCTAAACTCAAGATAATAGGCATTGATTCTGTAAAAGAGCTTCCCGGATTGAAATCAGTTGCTAAAGCCACAGGCAATTCCCTATCAATCATTTTACGTGCAGGCGGGTAATTATCCTTACCCAATCCGAAAACTGAGCCCGGTAAAAGGACTGCGATTGTTCCAGATTCTTTCATCCTGTCAATCCCGGAATCAGAAACAAATTCCAAATGGTCAGCTGAGATTGCTTTAATTTCTGCAGCTAATTCTGCACTGCCTGAAGGAGTCAATTGATCTGCGTGAAGTTTTGGCTTTAATCCGTAATTTTTAGCTGTTTCTAATATTTTTCTGGATTCATTTAAGCTGAAGACATTTTTTTCACAAAAAACGTCACAGAAAAAAGCCAATTTCCTTTTAGCTACCTCCGGAATCATCTTTTGAATCAATAAATCGATATATTCCTCTCTTCTCTCTCTATACTCATCCGGGATTTCATGTGCCCCCAAAAAAGTAGGAACTAAATCCAGAGGGTGAATTTGATTTAACTTTTTAATTACCTCTAAAATCTTTATCTCATCCTTCAGGGAAAGCCCATAACCAGATTTTGCCTCAATCGTGGTGGTGCCATAAGACAAAAATCTATCCAGACGAGGTAAAGCAAGTTTAATTAATTTTTCCTTTGATAATTCCCGCACAGACCTTACACTCGACCTGATCCCGCCTCCAGCCTGAGCAATCTCCTCATAACTTTTGCCTTTTATTCTTAATTCAAACTCCCCCTCCCTGGTAGCACCAAAAACCGGATGAGTATGACAGTCCACAAATCCGGGAAGAACAACTCTGTCTTCAGCCTTAATGATTTTTGTTTTTTTATCTATTCCACAGGATCCAAATTCGGACTTA
>JAZDLB010000239.1:0-5095 GCA_043802565.1 Candidatus Zixiibacteriota bacterium
GGAAGTGCTTTAATACGTGACTCACCTTTCTCTGGATCCTTCGGTGGTGGCAAAGGCTCTGGAAGATCAGGTTGAATATTATACCATCTCTTAGGCATCTCATCCGTGGTCAACAAAATCTGTCTTCTCTTTGAACTCATCAGTTCCTCCTGAAGTTATAGGTTATAGGTCGTAGGTGGTAGGTAATAGGTCAAAATACTTTTATTCTTAATTTTCCATTTCCCTTCTTCTGTCTTCCTTTTACTTTTGTTGTAAAAGCTTTCTTGCTCTTTCTAAGTTCTCCCTGGTTCCAGGCAAATCAGGAGAATATACTAAACTTTTCTCCCACATTTCAATAGCTTTTTTTAAATCCCCGAAATTTGCATAAACATAACCAGCCCCAAAATATGCCTCCCCATATTCAGGATTTAAGGCCAGAGCCATCTGGTATTCCTGTAAGGCTTTTGAAAATTCCTTTTTCTTAGCATAGATATCACCTAAATAGCGATAGGCATAGACTTCAGTTGAGTCAACCCTTAGAGCTTTATTTAACAAACTTTCCGCCTGGATGTACTTCCCCTGGATATATCGAATAACCCCCAGTCCAGTAAAAGCTCGAGCCTGCTCTTCTGAGATCTGGATAGCCTGATTGAACTCATCTTCTGCTTTTTGAAAAGACTTCTCTTTCAGATAGGCATTCCCTAAGATATAATGAAATTGAGCCTCATAAACCGGATCCATCTGCCGGGTCAGGTCGATATTTCCCAAAATGATTAGTATGACACTAAAAAATATCAATAAGAGTTTTGTCTTGATTTTCTCGTTCTCGATTATCTTGAAAATAGCAAAGGCTGAGAAGATCAGAAGAAATGGAATTACCGGCATACGAAATCTGGTATTCACAAAGAATAGTATCACCGAGAACATATAGGTAAAGAGAAATCCCAGGATTAAAGATAACCTTTTCCACTCTCTAAAGGCTAAGAAAATCCCCAGCCAGGCTAAAGGCAGAAGTATCCCGCTGGGGAACGAGATAATTTTTTTCCAGAGTAAAGGTTTGAGAATATTTTGGGGATGAGACCAGAAAAAATAGATATTCGGATTTTCCGAAATCTCATATCCACCCCCAAAAAGGGCAATCTTTCTCAAATAAAGTTTTAATGCAAAAAAAGGTTGCGTTAAAATAAAATGAAATCCCTGTTTAAACCAGAAATCAGAAGTTTCTGGGAATTTAAGTCTTCTGCCGGAGATTCTTTCAGCCAGATTGATGCTGTCGTAATAAATACCATACCAGGTCGTCCTTATGCCAGAGGCAACTGCTTTATAACCAGAAGCATTAATATTATTACCCAGATAAAAATTTATCCCACCCTGCCAGGCGATTAAAACAAAATCTTTTCCTGCAACATAGTTGACTAAAATCACAGGTAAAACAATCAAAAAAAGACCTAGAATGAAAAAGAGTATGAAGCTAAATATCTTTTTAAGGTTTGAATTTTTCCGGAAATAAAAAAAGACCCAAACAGGGATAAGGATTGCAAAAAGAAGGATATTGGGACGAGCTATGGCTGAAAGACCTAAGATTATTCCACTGAAGAAAAATCTGGATGATGAAGGCTTTTCTTGGGTAAAAATCAAAAGGTAGATTAAAAGAAGGTCCAGAAAAACTATAAAGAAAGAGTCCAGAAACTCTGCATCAAAAAATATTAAGGGTGCATAAAAGCAAGCAAAGATAGCTGAAAGTATGGCAACTTTTGAGTTAAACGACCTCCGGGCTAACAGATAAACTAAAACACAACTTAAAGAGCCTATGAAAATCTGAATAATCCTTAAAACAAAAAGGTCATTTCCAAAAACCTTTATTAGTAAAGATAAAAAGAAAGGATAAAGTGGAGCTCTAAAAAAAGGAGCCTTTGCCCAGAGCTTTCCAGAGATAATCTCTTTTGCCCAGTCTAAATTATAAAGTGCATCCGCAAAAGGAAATTCAAAAAGAGGAAGCCCTTTTATTCCCAAAAGGTAAATAAATCTTATCCCGAAGGCTAAAATAAAAATCAGGAGAAGTATAAATCTCTCCTTTTTTTCAATCTCCTTAAACCAGTTCATAAATGTAGAAGTGAATTCGAGTAGCTGTCTGGTCCCCTGACCTGATAATACTTTGTAGCGGAAAGCTTCAGCTTTCCAGTTTTTAAAAAGCATCAGCAAGCTGATGCACTCCGTAAAATGGTGTTCTATAAACTTCTGATACTTCCTCTATGTTTTTTTTAATTTTTTTACATTTGAACTTTTAAACCTTTAAACTTTTGAGCTTTTATTTTGGGAGGTC
The DNA here is from genome assembly GCA_043802565.1 of Candidatus Zixiibacteriota bacterium. Taxonomy (GTDB): domain Bacteria; phylum Zixibacteria; class MSB-5A5; order MSB-5A5; family RBG-16-43-9; genus CAZMZF01. The sequence goes on from JAZDLB010000239.1 coordinate 2,303, forward strand.
TAAAGACCTCCGCTACATCTCCCATCTCACGTCTTACTTCTTACATCTTTCCACCTAAGACTTCAAAATTTATAAAATCTGCATGATGGATGATTATGGCTTCGATCGAACGATAATCCTGATCCCCTTCATGAGAGTGAACTGCAATCAGATGAACGACTTCTTCGGGAACTCCACATTTATAGGCTAAAGCTGAGCCAGAAAAAGGATGCCTTAAGAATTTACCTTTAGGGCTTTTGGTAATCTTTCCACCGGTTTTAGTATATTCCAAGACCTTCCCGACATCATGCAGAATCCCACCAGCGATCAGTATATCTTTGTCGATTTTAACCAGACTTTTATAAGCTCTGGAAAGTGTCTCTGCCACTCTCAATGCAGTATTGGTAACTGCTCGGGTATGCTCTATTAAATTCACTTTGCAATCCGGGATGAGCAAGGTAAAAGGGATCTTTTTCAGATCTTCCGTCTTCCATCCACCAAGTTTTATCCCCTCTTCCCAGGTTAAGATAACCTTTTCCCTGAGTTCTTTGTTTTTAATCTTTCTGATCTCTGGCAAGATTCTTAAAATATCTTTTCTCATAATAATTTTGGGTTAGATTTTTTATTTAATTTCCTTCATCTGTCATTCGACATTCGTCATCAGTAATTGTTTTCTCAATGTGGTCGTCGTCCGCCTCAGGCGGACTGACCCGACGAAATCCTGTAGCGGAAGGCCGTCAAGGTCTTGAGACTTCAGCCTTCCACGATTATTTTACAGATGGAGGTCTAAAGACCTCCGCTACATTTTTTATCCATCATCCATCATTATCTTCTTATTTTAAACTCCGCCTGTATAAATCCTACCTGGTCTCCTCTGAAATTTTTAATCAGTGGATGAGAGAATTTTTTAATCTTAACAATCTGTTTTTCATTTAATAATCCCATCTGCTTTAAAGTCCCAATTACCGCTGGACCAATCGCTCTCTGTGTTCCATCTGCTATTTTAACTGCCATACCCCATCCTCTATCCAAAATCCCGGAACAGCTTAAAGCTTCACCACCTGCTTTGGCTAATATATTATTTTTTGAAGCTTTTGCCAGGCTTAAATCCAATCTCCCTTCACCTGATACCATTCCCGGATATTTTCTCATAGAATCAATTATCAGCTTATAAGCTTGAGAGGTCTCCCCGTTTTTAGAATTAAAATTAACCAGATTGGAAAATCCCAATGCCATATTATAAAGAGGCATCGAGTGAACCGGCACCCCGCATCCATCTATCCCTATTCCGATCTTTTTTTCCGGATATTGACATATCTCAGAGATCGATTTTAAAATCATTTTCTGGGCAGGATGATTTTTATCTAAATAATTCTTTATATACCATCCAGAATAAACACAAAGTGCTAAAATCCCGGAATGCTTTCCAGAGCAATTGTGATGAATCGGGGTAAATCTTTTACCCGGAGGAGGATTGAGGTTATTAGCAGTATAGAAATGAGGGATATGGACACCACATTGTAGATTCTTCTCCGAAAGACCGATCTTTTTGAGAATACTTTTTACGGTATCCGTATGAATCTTCTGACCATTATGCGAACCTGAAATTATGGCAATCTCTTTTAGGGTAAATCCAAACTCTTTTGCCGCACCGGAGGTTATCAAGGGGATAGCTTGAAAGGGCTTGGCAGATGAGCGGAGATAGGTAACAAAATAAGGGTCTCCGAAAGAATAAGCCAGCTTACCCTTAGAATCAACCACCGCCACTGAGCCGCAGTGAACGCTTTCAACTGTTTTCCCTCGATAGACTTTGACTAAGATGCCATTCATATTTATTATGTTTTTTGTAGCGTCGGGGTTCATCCCCGACGTTTCTTTCTTGTTCCGTATAACTCCCTTCGTCGGGCATAAAGCCCGACGCTACGGACTTTCAACTGTTTTTCCTCGATAGACTTTGACTAAAATGTTATTCATGATTTTATTTCTTTCGTAGTGCGTCCGCCTGAGGCGGATTAGCCTCGCTTTTTTGGCCCTGACCTGATGTAATAACGTAGAGACGCATTGAATGCGTCTCCAAAGTTAGGAAAATCCCGTTAGAACCGTAGGGGCACGTTGCAACGTGCCCCTACAATTTTATTTCAAATCCTCCAAATGCCTCCTGGTTATCTCTGCATTTGGTTTATCTCCAATCTTTTCAAATGTTTTCAAAATCTCTTCAAACAATTTCTTTGCCTCTTTCTTTTTTTCCTGTATTTTATACAGAAGAGCAATATTCCCCTTCGTCTGTGCTATACCATACTCATCCCCTATCTTCTTACTTATCTCTAAATCCTTATTATAAAACTCTATCGCCTTGTCCCATTCACCTTTTGAATCATATACCAGACCAAGATTGTTAAAGGTAGATGCCATCCCATACTCATCCCCTATCTTCTCCTTTATCTTCAAACTCGTATTATAAAACTCTATCGCCTTGTCCCATTCACCTTTTGCATCATATACCAGACCAAGATTGTTAAAGGTAGACGCCATCCCATACTCATCCCCTATCTTCTCATCTATCTTCAAACTCTTATTATAAAACTCTATTGCCTTGTCCCATTCTCCTTTTGCTTTATATACCAAGCCAAGATTGTTAAAGGTAGATGCCATACCATGCTCATCCCCTATCTTCTTACTTATCTCTAAATCCTTATTATAAAACTCTATTGCCCTCTCCCATTCACCTTTTGAATCATATAACAGTCCAAGATTGTTAAAGGTAGATGCCATACCATACTCAACCCCTATCTACTCATATATCTTCAAACTCTT
>JAZDLB010000240.1:0-3467 GCA_043802565.1 Candidatus Zixiibacteriota bacterium
ATCATCTTCTGATAGCTGAGCTTGAAACTTTCCTCGTCCGCATCAAATGAATAAGCATCTTTCATAATGAACTCTCGTGATCTCATCAGTCCAAATCTGGGTCTTATTTCATCTCTGAATTTATTCTGGATCTGATAAAGATTTAATGGAAGCTGACGATAAGACCTCAACTCCCCTTTTATCAAAAAGGTTACCACCTCTTCATGAGTACCACCCAGGACTAAATCCCTTAGATGCCGATCTTTCATCTTCATCAACTCTTTTCCCACGGTCTCCCATCTTTTAGTCGCCTGCCAGAGTTCGGCTGGATGTAATACTGGCATCAATATCTCTTGAGCACCAGCCCGATTCATTTCTTCTCTAACTATCTGAGTAATCTTCAATAAAACCCTTTGCATCAAAGGAAGATAATTATATACACCCGCCGCTAATTTGCGGATATATCCAGCCCGAACTAAAAGCTTATGAGAGATAAGCTCCGACTCAGCCGGATCCTCTCTTAAAGTAGGAATATAAGTTTCAGACCATTTCATAATTTAACTCTTCATTATTTATTTTTTGCTTTTTTCTAACCACTCAACACTGACTACTGACCACTATATTACTACCCCTGACCCGACTTGAACGGGTGCTCGCGGCTCCGGAGGCCGCTGCTCTATCCAACTGAGCTACAGGGGCAGAAAAAAACAGTCAACAGGCAAAAGGCAATAGTCTAAAGTAAAGGATTTAAAAAGCTACTTGCTACTTGCTCCAAGCTCCAGGCTTTATTTAAGATGGACAATCTCTCCCCAGATTTTACCTTCATCCGTATGGAGTATTCCATAACTTTTCTGCCAGGATAAAAAATTTCCAGCACAACTCCCTGGATTAAAAAGAAGAGTCTCTCCTTTTTTTTGGTTATAAGGAGTATGGGAATGGCCAAAGATAATCACGTCTAATTTTTCGTCAAACTCTTTATATACCTTTTCGGCTAAATTAAAAGGAGAACCCGAACCATGAATCAGTCCTATTTTAAATCCTGAGAGCTCAATTATTTTCTTTAACGGGAGAAATTCTTTTATCTCCGGGCAATCCATATTACCGCAAACCGCATAAAGAGAGGTTAATTTCTCTAACTCCCGGTAGGTTTTTAGTGAGGTGAAATCTCCAGTATGAAAGATTATATCCTCTTTCTTAATATGTTCTGCAAACTTCTGAGGAAGTTTTAAAGCTCTTTCCGGGATATGAGTGTCTGAGATAGCATAGATCATTATCTGAGCTTTTTCTTATGCCGATCCCTTCTCAGCCTTTTTTTCCTCTTATGAGTTTTGATCTTTTGTTTTTTCCTTTTCCTTCCGCCGGGCATCTTTTCTCCTTTCTAATCCTGCTTAATTATAAGTTCCTTGAATTCGTTTGAGGGCTTGAAAACCGGAACTTTTCTATCTGGAACCGGAACTTCCTCACCCGTGCGTGGATTACGAGCTTTTCTGGCTTTACGAGGCTTGATCTTGAAAGTCCCAAACCCACGAATTTCTATATTGTTCCCCTCTTTCATCGCTAGCTTAATTGCATCTAAAAAGCCATCCACTATCACGGCTACATCAGTTCGAGTTAACCCCGTTTTCTCCGCTATCTTTTCGACCAAATCAGCTTTGGTCATCTTACACCTCCTTTAGTTATTTTATAGTTTAAATATTTTTAATTGCAACTATCACATTTTTTAGAACTACAGCTGGTACAGGATGATCCCTTGGAGGAAACGAATCTATCACCAGAGGAAAAAACAAAAACCGAAAAAATCCTTTCCCCTTCTCCACCACAGCTCGGACAATCTGTTTTCTCCTGGTTATTTAAAATCAGAACTTCAAACCTCTGTTTACATTTCCTGCAGATATATTCAAATATAGGCATAAACTTTTAATTTCTTAAACCTTCTGTATATACGAAAGATTTTCAATTGAAAATATATTGAAGTTTAGGCATAAGCTGCTCATTAGATTTTAAATTGGTAATGGCTTTAAAGCTCTGAGTCAGGATATCGATAACAGTTACTTTCTTAGGTTTTTCTCTAATAGTCTTGGGGACCCCTTCTATCCCTCCTATCTTTCCCGCTATCTTTATCGCATCCTCTAAATTGCCTAACTCATCTATTAACCCTAAATCTTTAGCCTGCCTCCCAGTAAAGACCCTTCCGTCTGCCAATTCTAATACTTTCTCCTGCTCCAGCCCTCTACCTTCTACCACTGCTTTTACGAACTGATCATAAGTATCATCGATCACCGACTGAAGCAAATCTCTCTCCTCCTTGGTCATCGGACGATTCCAGGTTCCAACCTCTTTTAGCTCACCCCTTTTAACCACCTCAAATCTCAAACCAATTTTCTTAAACAGTTCCTGTATCACTGGAAATTCAAATATCACTCCAATGCTTCCGGTAAGGGTACCGGGGTTGGCTACGATTGTATCTGCGGCGCAGGCAACATAATATCCACCTGAGGCACCTAACCCTCTGAGTGAAGCCACAACTTTTTTACCATCTTCTTTAAACTTTAATACCTCTTCATGGATCTCCTGTGAAGGTACTACTCCTCCCCCAGGGCTATCAATATCCAAGACTAAAGCCGGGATAGAGCTATCCTTGGCATATTTTTTAAGCTGTCTGATAACCTCATTAGAATTATTTATGGTCCCGTAAATCTCGATTATGGCAACCTTCTTTCCGAAACTGTAAAAGTAGGTCCCCTCTTCAGTGGAAATACCTGATAACCCAATCAAAACAATAAAAAGGAAAAACAAGAAGCTCAGAACAATTATTATGCCAATAATCAGGTCACTTTTTTTAGCCACTTAACCTCCTTAAGAAGTGAAATTAAAAATCCTCATCTACTTTTAAATATTTTAATCCTGTCACCTATCCGAATATAAGAGGGATCAGGCAGTCTGTTCCATTCTAAAAGCTTTTGCAAGGGGACTTTAAAATAATTAGCAATACTCCACAAAGTTTCCCCCCTTTTAACCTTATGAATTACCAGGTCTTGCGATTTTCTAGCTTGATTTTTGGATGGTACCTTTAACTTTTCTCCAGTTTTTATAAGGTCTTGATTATTAAGACCATTTAGTTTCTCAAGATTGGATGTTGTAGTCTTAAAGCTCCTGGCGATCTTTTCTAAAGTATCTCCTGGTTTAACCTTGTAGGTTGAGTATCTATTTTTATCTGAATTTTCTGGAGCTGAGATATTATTGGTATTATTAGTTGACTCACGAGAACCAGCTTTAGTTGAAGTTTTCTGACTGAGATTAGATTCTCCATATCCCGGGATCTTAAGGATTTGCCCTGGATAGATTCTATATTTTCTGGATAGGGAGTTTGCCTGGATAATGTTAAAGGGTGAAACTCCATATTTTTTTGCAATCCCTGATACGGTCTCCCCTTTTCTCACCTTATGCATGGTATAAAGGGTCTTAGCTGGTAGCTCTGAATATCTTTG
>JAZDLB010000241.1:0-5988 GCA_043802565.1 Candidatus Zixiibacteriota bacterium
CGAGCCTACCCCCTTGCAAGTTGAATCCAAATCGTTAGTTTCAATCCTGCGAACAGGTAAGGGTGAAAATGTCATAATCACCCTGAATATCGATGGTGATAAAAACGTAACGAAAAAGGTCCTAATCCGGGAGATCCAGCATGATCCGGTTATAGGAAATATCTTGCATGTCGATTTCCAGCATGTGCTTTTGACCAAGAAGATTACGGTCAAGGTCCCGGTTCATCTTCTGGGTATACCGGTGGGGGTTTCAAAGGATGGGGGTATACTTCAGCATGTTTTAAGGGAGCTGGAGATTGAATGTTTGCCTACAGATATTCCAGAGAAGGTGGAGTTCGATGTATCCAATCTCAAGATTGGCGATTCCATCCATGTGAAGGATGTAAAATTAGAGAAGGTTGAGATATTGTCTGATCCTGAAGGCTCAATTATAACCGTGGTGCCACCTACAGTCTTCAAGGAAGAGGTAGTCCCTGCAGCTGAAGAGGTCAAGGAACCTGAGGTCATAACTGAGAAGAAGGCTGAGGAAGGTGAAGAGGAGAAAGCAGAAGAGGGCAAGGAGGCCAAGGCTAAAGAAGCTGCAAGGCCTGGTAAAGAGGCAAAAGCTGAGAAGTCCGAACACGGAGCCAGAGGAAAAGAAGAGAAAAAGGAAGAAAAAAAGAAGGGGGAGAAATAAGGAAGACAGCTTAGTTATTGAGTATAAATTGGCTTCTTGTAATTCTGAGGGAGTCCCGCCTTTGGCGGACGACCGAATCCGCCTCAGCCCCCGCCAAAGGCGGGGTCAGAATGACAGATGAGATTAAGGAGCATGAATGAAGGGAATTATCTTAGCTGGCGGGCTGGGTACCAGGCTTTATCCTTTGACCAAGATTACTAATAAACATCTTCTCCCGGTCTTTGACCGACCAATGATTTTCCATCCTGTTCAGACTCTGATCAATGCCGGGATAAGGGATATCTTGATCGTTACTGGCGGTAATAATGCTGGAGATTTTTTGCGTCTCTTAGGGAACGGTAAAGGTTTTGGGCTTAAACACTTAAATTACACCTATCAGGAAAAAGAAGGTGGAATAGCCGAGGCAGTCGGTTTAGCTGAGCATTTTGCCGAAGGGGAGAAAGTCTTGATTATGTTAGGAGATAACATAATCGAGGGGAATATCCAGAAAGCAGTAGAGGATTTTAAAACTCAGAGAAGTGGAGCTAAAATCCTCTTAAAAGAGGTCGATAATCCTAAAGAATACGGTATCGCTCAGATCAAGAATGGTAAGATTATAAAAATAGAGGAAAAGCCAAAAAAACCTAAAAGTAACTATGCGGTTATCGGCATCTATTTGTATGATAACCAGGTATTTGATATAGTTCGTTCTTTAAAACCTTCAGGTCGAGGGGAATTAGAGATAACTGATGTGAACAATGCTTATCTCAAACAGGGAAACCTTACCTATTCCTTTCTAAAAGGTTACTGGCTCGATGCTGGGGAATCAATCGATGCTCTATTAAAAGCTAATAAAATCGTAGCTCAAAAAGGGGCGAACAAAAAGTATTTTTAGGGTTTAAAGATGATTCAGGGAGTAAGGCAGAAAAAACTTAAAATCATCCCAGATGAGAGGGGAAAGCTGATGGAGCTTTTAAGGTCGGATGAAGAGCTTTTCATACAGTTCGGGCAGGTATATATGACCACTGCCTATCCCGGGGTGGTAAAAGGCTGGCATTTCCATAAGAAGCAGATCGACAACTTCATCGTGATAAAGGGGATGATTAAGTTAGTCTTATATGATAGTCGGGATGATTCCCCTACCAAAGGGGAGATCAATGAATTTTTCCTCGGAGAGGACAACCCGCTCTTGATTCAGATACCCCCTCTGGTATTACACGGGTTCAAGTGCATAAGTCCGGAAACAGCCATCTGCATCAACTGCCCGACTGAAGCTTACAACTATCTTCAGCCGGACGAATATCGCATCCCACCTCATACGGATGAGGTCCCCTATAAATGGGAAAGAAAGGATGGATGATGAAGCTTTTAGGAACTGAAGGAATTATTATATGGAAAACACTCTATATTACGGTGACAACTTAAAAGTACTTAGAAGGTACGTTCCAGATAACTCTATTGATTTAATCTATTTAGACCCTCCATTTAATTCTAAAGCAACTTATAATATCCTTTTCAAAGAGCCAACCGGTAAACCTTCAACTGCTCAAATAACAGCCTTCGAAGATACTTGGCATTGGACCGAAGAAACAGAAAGAATTTTTCAAGAAATTGTCGAAAAAGCACCTGCAAAAGTAGTTAAAATGATGGTTGCCTTCAGAGATTTTATAGGGATTAATGATGTAATGGCATATTTAACTATGATGTGTATAAGATTATTAGAGCTGAGAAGAGTACTCAAGGATACGGGATCCATCTATCTCCATTGTGATCCAACTGCTAGTCATTACCTGAAAATTTTGATGGATACTGTATTTGGCAAAGAGAATTTTAGAAATGAGATTATCTGGTGTTATTCAGAGAGAGAAATTTCCAAAAAAAATTGGAATAAAAAGCATGATGTTATATTCTTCTATACAAAAAAGAGTAACGATCAGCATACTTTTAATTGGAAAGAGGTTGCAATCCCTTATAGTGAAGGAACATTTAAAAAGTTTAACTATGTAGATGAAGCTGGAAGAAAGTTCCAAATAAGAGGAAAAGGAGGACCTTACGTAGGTGAACAAGGTCTTGATATTTCCCTTGAGGAAACACATCCAGACTGGGTTTATAGAGACTATCTTGATAAATCGCCGGGTGTTCCACCAAGGGACTGGTGGCCTATTCCAGTAATTAATAGGGCTGCTAAAGAAAGATTAGGATATCCTACTCAAAAACCAGAAGCTATTTTAGATAGGATTATCCTTGCTTCTTCAAAAGAGGATGATGTTGTCTTAGATCCTTTCTGCGGTTGTGGAACAACTATAGCAGTATCTCAGAAATTTAAACGCAAATGGATTGGTATAGATATAACTCATTTAGCAATAAATCTAATCAAGTGGAGGTTAAAACATCAATTCAGATTAGAACCGAAAATTCACTATAAAGTAATTGGTGAGCCTGCTGACCTTGAAGGCGCTAAAGAATTAGCCAATCAAAATAGATATCAATTTCAATGGTGGGTTCTATCTCTTATAGATGCAAGACCTTTTGGTGATAAAAAAAGAGGGGCTGATACAGGCATTGATGGATATATATATTTTATGGACGAAATAGACAAAATTAAAAGCGCGATAGTTCAAGTTAAGAGTGGTAAAATTTCTGTTAAAGACATAAGGGATTTATGCCACGTTATAGACAGAGAAAAAGCTAACATCGGGATATTTATATCGTTGGAGACCCCTTCTTCTGCAATGAAAAAAGAGGCTTTATTAAAAGGTTATTATAAATCTCCCCCTGGTGAAAAATATCCGAAGATTCAAATTTTAACACTGAAGGAAATTTTTGAAGGTAAGAAACCAAGACTTCCCTTAAAACTGGATTCCTTTAAAAGAGCTCAGAGATATATAAAAAAAGTGAAAAATTTTACAATATTTGAAACAAATTCAGATTAATTTTTGAAAGTGATCCAATGAATATTTTAGTCACCGGGGGAGCGGGCTTTATCGGCTCCAACTTTATTCATTGTATTCTAAAGAATTATCCTGAATACAAAATTGTAAACTTAGATAAGCTCACCTATGCTGGTAATTTAGATAACCTTTCTGATATAGATTCTTCCCCTAATTATAAGTTTATCAAAGGTGATATCTGCGATCAGAAACTGGTGAAAGAGATTCTCTCACAAAATATTGATGTAATTATAAATTTCGCTGCAGAAACTCATGTTGACCGGAGTCTGTATGAGCCTGAAAGTTTTGTCCGGACCAATATTTCAGGCACTCAGGTTTTATTAGAAACCGCCTTAAAGTTTAAGCTCAAAAGATTTATTCAGATCTCCACAGATGAAGTATATGGAAGTATAGAGAAGGGAAAATTTTTTACTGAAGAAAGTCAGCTTCTACCCAACAGTCCCTATTCAGCCAGTAAAGCCGGTGCAGACCTTTTAGTCCGATCCTATTTTAAAACTTTTAAACTTCCTGCTTTGATTACCCGCTCATCTAATAATTATGGGCCTTACCAGTTCCCGGAAAAGTTGATCCCCTTGTTTATCACCAACGCCTTAGAGGATAAAGAACTCCCGATTTATGGTGATGGACTTTATATCCGGGACTGGATTTATGTAGAAGATAATTGCCAGGGCATTGATTTAGTCCTGCATAAAGGTAAAGAGGGTGAGATCTATAATCTCGGTGGGGGTGCGGAAAAAACCAACTTGGAGATAACAAATCTTATCCTTGAATATCTGAATAAACCCCAGAGTTTAATAAAATTTGTCCAAGACCGGCCAGCCCACGATAGAAGGTATGCTCTAAATTCCACTAAAAGCGAAAAAGAATTAGGGTTCAGACCGAAAGCAAAGTTGGAGCAAGGGCTTAAAAAAACTGTGGAGTGGTATCTTAATAATAGAAGCTGGTGGGAAAAAATAAAAAGTGGAGAATATCTTAAATACTATGAGAAGCATTATCTCTCCAGAATGGATCCATTCGGAAAAAGAGAAAGAGTATGAAGGTTTTAATCACCGGCTCCAATGGACTTTTAGGACAGAAGCTGGTTAAAACTTTTTCTTCTGATCATCAAACCACAGGAATCGATCTCCAGATTGAGTCTTTCATTCCAGAAATAAACTTCACTTATCAGGCTTTAAGTATCCTTGATGTAGAAAAACTAAAAGAACTTTTCTCTTCTTTTAAACCAGAAGTAGTGATAAATACAGCCGCCTACACGGATGTGGATGGCTGTGAAGAAAATAAAGAATTAGCCTGGTCAGTGAACGTAGATGGGGTAAAGAACCTCGTAGATTTATGTAAGAAGATAAAAGCCAAATTGATTCATCTTTCCACAGACTATATCTTTGATGGAAAGAATGGACCATATTCGGAAGAGGATATCCCGAATCCAGTTGGATATTATGGGCTAACCAAATTAGAAAGCGAGAAATCTATTCTTTCCGAATTTGGACCCGCAGGAAAGGAGAAGATAGACTTCTTGATCGTTCGCACCAATGTCCTCTACGGAAAAGGTGAAAATCTAAGACCAAATTTTGTCTTGTGGTTAATCCAGAAACTCTCAAATAAAGAAAAAGTTAAGATAGTTACCGACCAGTATAATAACCCCACTTTAGCAGACAACTTAGCCAGTGCCATAAGGGAAGCAATAGAAAAAAATATCTCAGGAATTTTAAACATCGCCGGAAGCGAATATCTTTCCCGCTATGATTTCACTCTAAAAATAGCTAAGAAATTTAAGCTGGACCAAAATCTGATTTCACCTGCTAAAACCTCTGAGCTAAAGCAGAAAGCCCCACGTCCCCGTAGGGGCGGACTAAAAATAGATAAGGCAAAAAAGCTACTTAATAAAACAGAGCTTCTGGATATAGAAAAGGGATTGGAATATGTAAAATAGGTAGGGGCAATTCATGAATTGCCCCTACAGGATTTTTATATGGAGTACACCGTTCGTGACGATACCCAAAATCATTGTGACCGTCGTCCGCCTCAGGCGGACTGACCCGACGAAAAAAATGGTAGGGGCAGACCCCTCCTTCGACTTTGCTCCTTTCGGTCTGAGCCTCAAGGTCGAAGACAGGATGGTGAGCTTGTCGAACCATGTGTCTGCCCTAAGATTTGAAATATTATGACGCTTCGGGAATAGAAATTCCCGAAGCTAAAAAGGCATCGGCATTTCCTAATACTGACACATCATGAAAAGTAATCTTGAACGTCAATCACGTCCACAGGACTGCTTGACAAAAAGGGCCTGGGATAATATTCTTCAAGAAAAGATTCGATAGATTCAGAAAAGAAGGGACACTGTCTTATTATTGAGGTGCTAAGAAATTCTTGTGCTCATTC
>JAZDLB010000242.1:0-2315 GCA_043802565.1 Candidatus Zixiibacteriota bacterium
CCATGATAGAACCCATAAGCAGTTCCTCTTTTATCCTCATCCTTAACCAAATCAGCCACAAAAGCCCGCAAGGCTCCATCTGAGATACCATAATAAACTCCATACAGAGCAAAAAGTCCCCAGATATGCAAAGAGTTTTTAGCAAAGGCAAATCCCAGATAAGCTAACCCATAGACTGTAAACCCTATAAGGATAATTTTTCTTCTACCAATTCTATCCGATAAAATCCCGGCAGGAATAGAAGATAATGTATAAACCAGATTGAAAAAACCCCAGAGCAAAGGGATAAAGACAAGATTCACCCCTAAGCTTTTAGCTCTCAGAAACAAAAAGGCATCGCTCGAATTACCTAAGGTGAAAATAGCTACCACTAAGATAAAAAGTTTAAATTTATTATCAAAGCTAAAGCCTTTTTTCCTTTCTAGAATATCACCCTCCTTTTTTCTACTTTTAGCCTCCTTAACCCAGAGAAACAAAACCAAAACTGAGAAAAAAGCTGGAATTGAGGCTAATAAAAAAAGATGCCTATAATTTTCATTCAAAAGTGGCAATAAAAGGAAAGCTAAAAGTGGGCCAATAATAGCCCCGGCAGAATCCATAGCCCGATGAAGCCCGAAAGAGGCTCCTCTTCTGTTCTCGGCTGAAGATTCAGCGATTAGAGCATCCCGGGGTGAGGTTCGCACCCCTTTTCCTACCCTGTCTCCAAACCTTATGAAAAGAATCTGCCAGCCAGAAGTAACTAAAGCCAAAAGTGGCTTGCTAATTGAGGAAAGTGAATATCCCAAGATAACTATCGGTTTTCTTTTTCCGATCTTATCTGAAAACCAACCGGAGAAAATTTTCAGTAAACTGGCAGTGCTTTCAGCCACTCCTTCGATTAATCCCACAAAAACCTTGCTGGAATGGAGCACCTCGGTTAGAAAAACTGGAATTAAAGGATAGACCATATCTGAGGAGACATCAGTGAGAAAACTTACCAAACCTAAGAAGAAGATATTCTTTTTTGTTCCGAAAAAAAGGCTCTCGTTTTTGCTTTTACCTTCTTTATTTTCATTATCCATAAAATTTATGCTCAATACTAAAAACAGATTTAAGAACAGTATATATTTATCCTTTTAAACGGTCAAGGGTTTTGTAGGAGACCCTTGAAAAGTTTCATAAAGAGTGATTCAGGAGTAACCTTATCTAACTGTAGATCCGAATGGATTCTTTCGATTTTCAAGGGGTTAGGGTAAACCATAATCCCTGAGAACTTATATACTCAAGTATTTTAGTCTATTGTTCGATTTTATAAAGAGAAACCAGATAAAATTCAGCTTGAAAAATCGAGAAATTTTAGTAAATTTTAACTGGTTTAGTTTGTTGTTTGTTTCAAAACATCAATTAAAAGATCGGAGAAGGAAGATGATTAAATCAAAGTTAATTTTAGCTTTGATGGTTTCGGTATTGATTTTATTTTTCGCAAAACCGCTTTTGTCTGAGAACAGCTACAAGGTTCAGTATAAGGCTGAATTCTCAAAAGAAAACTTTTCATTTGAGAAGATGGGGCAGTGGAGCAGAACTGACCTTCTTGACTAAACCTTTTCTTCCAACCGGACTAAGTGCAGAATCGATCAGCACCAGCACTATATCTCTTCTCTGGAATAAACATACATCGGCTGATAAAACGATCATCGAAAGAAATGATACTCTGGTCTGGGCAAGAGGAGAAGGGATAGTAATCTATAACGATACCGGTTCAAATTGCAAAGACACCGGATTGGTTCCTTTGACTCAATACTATTACCAGGCCTGGTCATACAGCACAGAAGAAGGATTATCTCAATATAGCGATGATTTTGATACAGCAAATGCAATCACACTTTTCAAACGAGGCGATGCAAATGGAGACAGAATAGTAACTGTGGCGGATGTGATATATCTGATTAACTATCTCTTTAAGGGAGGACCTGAACCTCAACCTGTTCAGGCAGGAGATGCTAATTGTGACGGTAAAGTTAATGTTAGCGATGTAGTCTACTTGATCAATTACCTGTTTAAAGGTGGACCACCTCCACCTGTTTGCTGAAAAACAATTTATAGCTTGAGTTCTACCGGGGCACGTAATAACGTGTCCCTTTGTTTTAACATTCTTATCGTCTGGGTTGATCCGGATACTTTTTTAATCTTAACCTTAAAAAAGAATAGCAAAATAATAGGGGCAATTTGTGAATTGTCCCTATTATTCCTTTTGATTTTGAAAAATTAAGACTTCGACCTACTTCAGAAATGAAATCTTCCCCTTGGTGTTATCAAACCCCGGATAAATCGACTGG
>JAZDLB010000243.1:0-3290 GCA_043802565.1 Candidatus Zixiibacteriota bacterium
GGATATTTAGGGGTTTTAACTGACCATGCTCCCTTGATCACTTCCTTAGTTCCCGGAAAGTTGACCATGAAGAAAGACTCAAAAAATACAGAAGTTATCCTGGCAATAAGTGGAGGATTTTTAGAAGTCCTGAAGAATAAGGTAGTTATTCTGGCAGATGCAGTGGAATTTGGTAGAGATATTGATTTAGAAAGGGCGAAAAAGGCTCTGGAAAGAGCAAATCAAAGGCTCAAATCAAAGGAAAAAGAAATCGATATCCCCAGAGCTCTTGCATCCTTTAAAAGGGCTCAGAACCGAATTGCTATCTGCGAACAATGTGTTAAAGAGAAAACCATTTAAGCTGGATATACTCCAGCGTTACTACACTCTCCGGAGGATCTGACTTTTTTAGAGTTCTTGTAATTAAGTCTTGACAAAATGATATTTTATATTTTATTAAGCCTGACGGAGGTCGCCTATAAAGCTTTTTAAAGATTTTGGATTTAAAAGGTATTAATTGAAAGAGAAAGGATAGTATATTATGGGCGACTACTTTTTTAGCCGAAAAATCTATTCGGCTTTTTTTATAAGGCTGTAGATGTAGGGCATCCGCCTATGGCGGATTAGCCTTGCACAAAAAAAAGCAACCCTGATGGTCCAAATTGGATCTTGATAGTTGCCCTACAAAAAAAAGAATCAAAAATGTACCAATGTGCTATTGAAGTTAGACTACAGAATTACCTAACAATAATGGAGGTTTGAATGCGTTATAACAAGAAAATCATCCTGCTTTTCTTTTTACTTTTGTCAGTAATATCCTTAAGTTCAACCTGGGCGTATATCAATTATTCCCTGGAGGAACCATTTTCTGGATTAGCGGGTAACAGTGTGGTGGAGATTATCTATGATGGGGAGAATATCTGGGTGGGGACCGGGAATGGAATAAGCTATTCACCAGATGGTGGCGCGACCTGGTTATCTTTTGATCGTAACAACGGATTAAACCAGGATGGGATCTCGGCTATAGGTTACAAAGATTCAGTTTTATGGGTAGCTCTTTCTTATAATCAGATAATAGATGATGTTCCGATTCCGTTTGGAGCTGGATTTAATAAAACTACTAATCGGGGACAAAACTGGGATTCACTTTTTCCCGAACAGGCAAGCAAGGTAGGGAAATTAGCTTATGACATTGCATTTTCTGATACCACAGTCTGGGCGGCTTGTTTTTATGGCGGGTTAGTCCGTTCCAGGGATAAGGGATTACACTGGGAGAATGTTTTTGTGGATTCAGCAGCCAAAGCAGAATATGATAATGGTAGATATCCAGAAATTAACCGATTTTTTGCAGTAGCAGCTGATAATTCCGACCCTGATACAACTTTTATCTGGACAGGGACTGCGGCAGGGATATTCAAATTTATTTATACCGTTTCAGATTCTACAGATACAACAGATGATGCAGATACTGTAATTGGCTACGTGCAGAATGATACCCTTCCCTCTATTTCAGGAAACTTCGTAGTTTCTTTAGCAGTTCAGAAATTAAATGGAGATAAAAAGATAGTCTGGGCAGGGACACAGCCCACATATTATGGTTTCTATGCGGCAAGTTATTCTACAGATGGAGGCTCAACCTGGTCCACTACTTTAGAGGGGGATAAAATCTGGAATTTTGATTTTATGGATTCTGTTGTCTGGGCCGCTACCAGCTCAGGACTTAAGAAAGGGATTAAAAGATCGGACGATTCTGTTTATAGCTGGGAAGTTTATAACTATATGCAGGATAAAGACCAACCGGATCAACAAATTTTGAACCCTGAATTTTATGCAGTCAGGGTAGTGGATGATTCCATAATCTGGGCTGGAAATTTCGATGGGTTGGTGAAAAGCACTGATTATGGGAATACCTGGAAAGTATTCAGGTCCTTTGTCTCTATTGGTTCTCCTCAGGCTAAGACCTCCTATGCTTATCCTAATCCTTTTTCACCTATGCTTGCTAATCAAAAAGTCAGGATTCACTATCAGCCTAAATCGGATGGATATGTTACTGTAAAAATTTATGATTTTGAAATGAAGTTGGTTAAAACCCTCATAGAGAATGAAGAGAAAAAAGAGGGAGAAGAATCTGAGGCAATCTGGGACGGAACCAATGAAAAAGGGGAGATAGTTGCCAATGGGATATATTTCTTCAAAGTAAAAGGTCCCGGTGGTCAGGAGGAATGGGGTAAAATCGGGGTTATAAAATAAAGGAGCTTAGAAATGATAAAAAAAGTTTTTGTGACCATAACGCTTTTAATTTTATTCTGCGACTCCTTATCCTATGCGGAGACAGGTGACGGCGGGTATGCGGGCACTTTTTTAAGGATGGGTTTAAGTGCCAGAGCTTTAGGAATGGGTGGAGCTTTTGTAGCAGTAGCGGACGATGGTTTTGCTTCATCTTTTAACCCGGCTGGTTTAATTCAGATTGAAAGACCTACAGTTAGCGTAAGTTACAGGTTTATGAGTTTAGATCGAAAGTTGAGCTATGTAAGTTATCAACAACAGGTAAAAGGAGGAGCAGCCATCGGAGCTTACTGGATAAATTCAGGGGTGAAGGATGTGGAAACAAGGGATTACGAGGGACATATAACTGGTGAATTGACTAATTATGAAAACGCTGTCACGGTTAATTTTGCTAAAAAGTTGATCAAAGAGTTTTCTTTAGGGGTGAATATAAGATATTCACAATATAACCTTGCCAATCTGAATGCATATACTGTAGGATTCGATTTTGGCTTGCTTTTTGTTCCCAGGGAGAAGTTGAGAGTTGGGTTTTCAGTAGATAATATCGGGATGAGATATTCCTGGGTCTCAAGCAAATACTGGCAGGAGTTCGACCTGACAGGCACAGATACAGAAGATGAATTTCCAGTGAATTTCAAATTAGGTGGCTCGTATCTTTTATTAAAAGATAAACTTCTTTTGTCTTTGCAAACAGATAAAAATAATAAACAGGATGTTAGATTCCATTTAGGAGCTGAATACCGCTGGCTGGAATATTTTGCTGGAAGATTAGGATATAATGATGGTTCTCTTACCTTTGGTTTAGGGATCAAGCATAAAATCAAATCTATAACTTTAGGGTTCGATTATGCTTTCATCTTCAGCCAGGTGGAGACAAATCCAGGCCATCTTGTCTCGATGAGTTTTGGATTTTAGATTTTGAGGAAAAGATGTAGGGGCATCTCACCATAGGCAGATGCCCTTACCCAGTGAGGTATAAGATGAAAAGGCAATTTTTGTTATTTAAGTTATTCCTGTTAATCTGT
>JAZDLB010000244.1:0-2365 GCA_043802565.1 Candidatus Zixiibacteriota bacterium
GAAAATCAAGGAAAGTATAGGTCAAAATTTACCTTCTAAGACAATAGCATTATATCTTTCAGGGGCTTTGTTTGCTTTTTTATTCGGGTATCTTTCAATTAAATTCTTGTTAAGGATTTTGAAGAAAGGCAGATTAGAATACTTTGGTTATTATTGTATTATAATAGGCATTCTAAGTTGGATATTTTTGAGATAGAGAAGAGATCTAAGATATGCAGCAAAATAAATACAAGATACTGATTATAAGGTTAAGCTCTCTGGGAGATATCATCCTAACTACTCCGGTGTTGGATGCCTTAAAAGAGAATTTCAAAAACTCTGAAATTTATTTTCTAACCAAGCGAAAATATCAGGGGCTTTTTGAGTCCGATCCAAGGGTTTCTTCAGTAATCTATTTTGAGCCCGGGGGAAAGGATAAAGGGCTTTCTGGATTATTTCGATTGATAAGAAGATTAAATCAGGAAAAGTTTGATCTGATGGTTGATTTACATTCTAACCTCAGAAGTTTTTTTATTCGCCATTTAGTTAAAGCCAGAAAGAAGATTTGGTATCATAAAAGGCTAATCCCTCGTTTTTTAATGGTCTATTTTAAAAAATGGAAAGTTAAACCTGTCTCCACAATTGACTGTTACCTTGAGGGATTGGGGAAAATCGGTTTGAAAATTTACAATAGAATTCCAAAGCTCTACTCAAAAAACGAAGAAGGACTCTGGGCTGACAATTATTTATTGGAATCAGGAGTTAAAATAGATGAGGTTTTGATAGGGATAGCTCCGGGGGCTAAGTGGGAAACCAAAAGATGGGATAAAGAGAAGTTCTCTCTGGTAGCTAAAAACTTAAGCCAAGAATTGTCTTCAAAAATTTTACTGGTTGGGGACAAAAACGATCAAATGATAATTGAGGACACAAAAACGTGCGTGGGTGAAAGCAACGTAATTCAGGCAATAGATATACCTCTGAATAGATTAGTTGCTCTGGTAGAAAGATGTGAGCTTTTCATCTCCAACGATTCAGGTCCTATGCATCTCGCCTCAGCCTCCGGAGTGCCAACCATCGGTATCTTTGGGCCCACTCATCCCGGATTGGGTTTTTCACCTGAAGGGTTAGAGGATAAAATCTTCTTTGCTGGAGTTGAATGTTCCCCCTGCAGTCTGCACGGTGAAAAAGAATGTGTTAAGGAATCGAGGTTCTGTATGTCTAATATAAAGCCGGAGGAAATTATTGAAGAAGCCAAAAAAATGATAACTGCATCAAAAGTTATCTTCTTGGATCGGGATGGGACTATTACCGTGGAAAAAGATTTTGTTTTTAAAATAAAAGAGATAGAATTTATTCCGGGAGCTAAAGAGGCTTTGAAGATACTTCAAGAATTAGGGTATAAATTAGTGATAACTTCTAATCAATCGGGAGTTGGCAGGGGAATAATGACTGAAAAACAGGTGGAGGAGGTAAATAACTTTATTTTAGGAGAACTGGAAAAAGAAGGGATAAAAGTTTCTGGAATTTATTATTGCCCTCATCTTAAAGAAGAGAATTGCCATTGCCGTAAACCTAAAACAGGCTTAATTGAAAAAGCTCTGCAGAATAAATATTTAAAGTTGAAAGGGTCCTGGGTTATTGGTGATAAATGGAGTGATGTCTTATTAGGCAAGAACATAAATGGACAATCGATCCTGGTTTTGACTGGTTATGGTCAGGGCGAGAAACAAAAAATTGAATCGAATCTTGAAATACATCCCTGGCAAAAGCACGTATTCTGTGTCTTGAGACCGGATTATGTTGCCAGAAACCTTTTGGATGCGGCTTTATGGATAAAATCACAGGTTTCAACAAAATCTACTGACTCTGTACTGAATAGTTCAAAGAGGAGCGGCCCCACTTCATAGCTACTTTAGTGGCGTAAATCATAGAGTGTAAATCTTTAGGTTTGCCAAAAGGTAAAGCTATCCTCCTCTGGCGGATACAATCCAGGCAAAAACTATGATTTTAAAAACTTTAATAGTGGGAGAATTGGAGACTAATTGTTATATCCTGGGAGACGAGAAGACCAGAGAAGGGATTATCATTGATCCAGGTGGAGATTTGAAAGAGATTGAGAAGGTTCTTGAAGAGTTGCACCTGGAAATTAAATATATCATTCTTACCCACGGACACAGTGACCATATCGGTGTTTTAGCAGAGTTGAAAAAGAAGACCGGAGCTCAAATTTTAATTCATAAAGAGGATGCGGAAATGCTTTCTGAACCGGAGAAAAATCTATCGATATTTTCAGCTACCTCAATCTCAGCTCCGGAAGCAGATAAACTCCTGAAGGATAAAGATAAAATAAAGATTGGCAATATCGAGCTTGAGGTATTACATACAC
>JAZDLB010000245.1:0-2877 GCA_043802565.1 Candidatus Zixiibacteriota bacterium
ATCTCCACCCAGGTTGGCTGTGCTTTGAATTGTATCTTCTGTGCTACTGGTTCAATGGGGTTTGAAAGAAATCTCTCTGCCGGAGAAATAGTTGATCAGATCATCTGTGCAAAGGAACATCTGAAAGAAGATGAAAAAATAACTAATTTGGTAATAATGGGGATGGGGGAACCGTTATTGAACTATGAAAATACACTTAAAGCTATACGAATGATCCAATCAGAGTTAGGTTTATCCATCTCCGCTAAAAGGATAACCCTTTCCACGGCCGGAATCGTTCCTCAGATTTACAAATTGGCAGATGAAGGATTGAGGATAAAATTAGCCTTATCTCTAAATGCTCCAGATGACGAGCTTAGAAAAAAACTTATGCCCCTAACAAAAAAATATCCTCTATCCAAAGTTATGGAGGCTTTGAAATATTATGCCGAGAAAACTGACACCCGCATAACTTTTGAATATGTTTTAATAAAAGACATAAATGATTCAAAAGAACAAGCATTAGAACTGGCAAAACTTGTAAGAGGAATCCCCTGTAAGATAAATCTCATCCCCTATAATCCTGTGAAAAACTGCCCCTTTAAAAAGCCAGATGAGGATAGTTTGCAGGCATTCAGAGATATACTATATCCCAGAGCACCTGCGGTAACTTTGCGCAAAAGCAAAGGAGAGGATATCCAGGCCGCCTGCGGACAATTGAAAGCAGACTGGTAGCGTCCTCACTCCTGTGAGGACGTTAGGGGCAAGGTTCCCCCACCCTCACTCCAGGGCGAGGAGACCTCGCCCCTACAGCTAAAGATGAAAATATTGCAGAGAAGGTCTTCAGACCTACATTGTTTTGTTTCGTAGTGCGAACCTTTTAGGTTCGCCTGAGCAAAGCTAAAAGTCTCAAGACTTTGCTGGCCTCTTACTACGATCTTTAAGGTTGGTTCGGGAATTGGAATTCCCGAACCTTATTAACCAGGAAGAAAATGGAAGGCTGAAGTCTTCCGCTACACCCTTCCACTATTTTTTTTCAAATAACTTTCCAGCTCTTTTGCAGAAGCTTCAGCCTATCATTTAAGATTTTTTAATTTTCCCCTTGACAGGGATTTGAAGGGGCTTTATTATATAGATATAGGGGGTAGGGGTATATTGAGGAGGACTTATGATCGAGAAAGAAAGAAAAAAAGTGCTGAATGACCGATTGAACCGTATCCAGGGGCAGATCGAAGGGCTTAGGAAGATGATCGGAGAAGAGCGTCCCTGTTTGGAGATTTTAGCCCAGATCTCCTCAGTGCATGAGGCTTTGCGCGGGGTGGGTAAGGCTATGTTAAGGAATTACTTAGAATCCTGTGCCACCAAAGCCCTCCGATCAAGGGATAAAAGAAAGGCTGAAGAGACTTACAGTGATCTTATGGAGGTGATCTATAAATTTACTAAATAGCCTAAAGGAGGTGAGAAATAGTGAGAGAGAAAAGAAAAATCGAACTCTTCACTGCTGGCTGCCCTCTCTGTGATAAGGTTGTAAAACTGGTTAAGTCTCTTGCCTGTGCAAGCTGTGAGGTAAAAATTTACGACCTCCGAAAAATGGGTATCCAGAAAGCTATAAAATATGGAGTGACCTCAGTGCCCGCTGTGGTGATAGAGGGAAAGATAGCTGACTGTTGTAGAAGAGGAGAGATCTCTAAAGAGGCTTTAATAAATGCAGGGGTTGGCCAGCCACTGTGAAAAGAAATATCCAGGCTGCTTGCGGACAATTGAAAGCGGAAATGTAGCGGAGGTCTTCAGACCTCCATGGTTTTCGCGTGTAGGGGCGACCCGTCGGGTCGCCCCTACAGATTTTCGTAGCGCGACCCTTTTAGGGTCGCCTGGGTTTAAAACAGCAAGGCTGAAGCCTTGCCCTACTTATTTTCATAGGGGCGGGGTTACCCCGCCCCTACCATTTGAACTAAATGGAAGACTAAAGTCTTCCTCTACATTTTTTTCAAATAACTTTCCAGCTCTTTTAATGAGCCAAATACCTTTCTCGAGAGAAACTTAACCACCCAGTTTTCCCGCAAAGGCGAGATTGTCCAGACTGGAATTCTCCTTTTATGACATTCCCACATCTCGATGGCTGTGCCCATGCTGGCTTCCGGCAGATAGGCAATAACCAGGTCTGAGGAAAGTGCCTGTTTTATCGATTTATGGAAAACCTTCTTGCCAGTCTCATAAGTGTAGTAGACCGACTCAGGATGAACCGTTACCGGATCAATGATTTTGGCTTCAGGAAAGTATTTTTTCAAAACCTTTTTTAAATTCTTCCGGTAATCCTGGTTATGTAAAATTTTCCCTTTCTTTGACCCCTGGATAATCCCGGCGATGAAGATGGTTTTTATTTTCATAATCTTTTCTTCCCTTCTCCTTGTAAAGAGAGGGAAAGGTTTTATAAAAAAGCACCTTTAAAAAGCGGAACTCTGCAAGATGTCATTGCGAGGAGCCCTGCTTTTTTACAGAACGACGAAGTAATCTACCTTTAAGTAAAAAGATTGCTTCGTCTCGCCTTCGGCGGACTCGCAATGACTGATATATTTTCCACCTTTCAGGTAAGGAAAGCTCTCTGCTACCAGCTACTTGCTACCTGCTATAAGCTTTTCTTCTCACGCTCACGAACCACGGTAACGGGTACAGTACAGTTCCCAGCCACTTTAGTGGCGCAAGTACGAACCTGACTAAAGTCAGTTAGAACAGTTTCAAGCCAAAGTCATCGCTATTGCCACCACATTCACAATATCCTCCACACTGCATCCTCTGGATAAATCATTCGCCGGTTTAGCTAAACCCTGAATAATCGGACCTATCGCCTCAGCTTTGGCTAATCTCTGAACTAACTTATAGGCGATATTGCCTGCATCT
>JAZDLB010000246.1:0-4548 GCA_043802565.1 Candidatus Zixiibacteriota bacterium
TCAAAGGGGTATTTTCACGCTGCACGCATCTGGGAACTTAGCCTCGGAAGAAGCTATGGATAAGAGAAGACTTGAAGCGGAGAGGTGGTTAAATCAAGCGGAAGAGGATCTGGCCACAGCCAGAGATCTCATTGAAAAAAGAAGATTCAACTGGGCTTGCTTCGTGGCTCAACAGGCAGCAGAGAAGGCGATTAAGGCAATTTACCAAGCACAAGCAGAGATAGTTGAGTGGGTGCACAGTTTGGCTATTTTAATCAAAGGTGATTCTAAACAGAACATTAAAGGAATACCGGTATTGGCAGAACTCTACGACGAAGCCAGGGAGCTGGACAAGGTCTATATTCCCAGCCGATACCCAAATGCTTTGCCTCATGGAATCCCCTCTCAGTTCTATTCTAAAGAGGATGGTGAAAAATGCATAAGAGTGGCCGAGAAAATTATAAAGAAGGCGAAAACCTTCTTCAAAAATATGTAAAGGAGATTGCCAAACGTCTTTCAATCGAGGCTATTGTCCTCTTTGGTTCGGCAGCAAGAAAAGAAAGCTGTAAATACAGTGATTACGATTTACTTGTTATCTCAAAAAATCTTCCTTTGGATTTCAGGAAGAGGACAGACCTCCTCTGGCAGGATAAGCCGGACTGCATCGATGTATTAGGATTTACTCCCACGGAACTAAAGGAGAATATCCATCGAGGACTACTTCTAAATGCACTAATCGAGGGTAAGACCCTTTATGGAGAGGCAAATCTTTTTCGCAAAATAGCTCAGGATTATTTAGAGAAAGAAGGTCTGGTTAAAACAGCCCTTGGCTACACTCACAAGATGTCAACCTAAGAGACTATTATGGACTATTTAGAAAAATGTTACCAGAAAGACCCCAATATGGTCTCCCGCAAGATAGCCGATGAGTTTATACTGGTTCCGATCAGGCAAAATGTGGGTGATCTGGAAAGCATCTATACCCTGAATGAGACCGCTGCACGCATCTGGGAGTTGATTGATGGGAAAATAAAGGTTAGAGATATAAAAGAAAGGATCGTTGAGGAGTTTGAGGTAAAAGAAGAAGCAGCAGAATCTGATTTGATTCAATTGATTGATGATTTTGGAAAAATACAAGCAATTGAGGAGGTTTAGGTGGAGTGTAGCATACCTATAATTAGATATTCGGAATTCAGCGATGAATTGCATCAAAAAGCATTAAAAGCACGTATACCCTTAGATGGAGCCCTTGAACTTACATTTCGATGCAATTTAAAGTGCATCCATTGTTATTGTAACCTTTCGGCAGATGATATTAAGGCTAAAAGCGAGGAACTTACAACTCGAGAAGTATTTTGCATTCTAGATCAATTAAAAGAGGCTGGGTGCCTTTTTCTTCTTTTCACAGGCGGAGAACCACTTTTAAGACCTGATTTATTGGATATATATGATTATGCCAAGAAAAACGGCTTCATCATTACCATATTTACAAACGGCACAATGGTTACCCAAAGTCTTGTAAACTATCTGGAAAAACAGAGACCCTTTACCGTAGAGATAAGTCTTTATGGTATTACTGAAAAGACTTATGAAAGGATAACGGGTGTCCAAGGTTCATTTAATAAGTGTTTAAAAGGTATTGAACTTTTGAAGGGAGCAGGGGTCTCCCTTAAATTAAAGACAATGCTCCTTTCCATTAATCAAGAGGAACTAAAAGAGATTAAAGCATTTGTAAGAAATTTAGGTCTCTCCTTTAGCTTTGACCCGATCTTAAATCCTCGGTTAGATGGAAACAGATCACCGTATGCCTATAGAGTCAGCCCAGAGGAAGTGGTGAGATGGGATATCGAAGACGATGCCAGGAAAGAGGCCTGGAAGAAATATTTGGGTACGTATAGTACCAACTATGAAAATGAACAGATATTTACCTGTGCTGCTGGGAAATCATCTTTTGTAATTAACCCCTATGGAAATTTGAGCCCTTGCATGATGGTTCGAAGTCCAGCTTACAATTTGAGAAATGGAAACTTAAAAAAGGGATGGAGTGAATTTATACCAAAGGTTATAGCTACTAAGTATAGTGCATTTAATAAATGTAGAACATGTTCAGATTATGTGTTCTGTGACCGCTGCCCGGGATGGTCGTTTTTGGAAACAGGCAACAAGGAAGCTCCTCTTGAATACGTTTGTCAAATCGCTAGGATGAGAAGCCATATTTTCAGAAAAGGAGGTATCTATGAAAAAGAAGACATACCACAAACCCAGGATATATAATGTAAAGCTTATTCCAGAAGAAGCCGTTTTAAAAACATGCAAGATAATCCCTAACGGGAGTACTATAGATAGATGCAATTGTAGTACTAACGGTTCCCACTACTCATAAATTTCATGGATGAGGAACTTTTAAGTATTGCCGATCTTCAATTCTTATTCAGTTTTGATGGCTTTCCAAAAATCGAACTGCCACCCTCATATAGTGCATTTACTGAAGTAGAGAAAGAATCCAATCCTCTAAAATTTAGTTTCTTAGCTTCTACTTCTCTGCCAAAGATAAAAGGGAAAAAGGTTTTTTCCGCAGAGATATGGGAACTTTATACTACCGGAAAGAGATATTTTCTTAAGGTATGCTTTCCTGATTCGTCCTTCCCCCCTCCCAGAGTGGGTATATTCTCTTCAGATTTTTCTGAGGGAGAGATTTTTTGCAGCCCCCTTCTGGTAAACCCTCTTTATGTGCCTTTAGATCAATTACTTATGGTAAATATATTGGCCAATGGAAAAGGGCTATTAATCCACGGAGCAGGTGTAAGTATAGATGGTCGAGGAATCCTTTTTGCAGGAAAATCCGATAGCGGAAAGACGACTATAGCCAGATTATGCAAAAAAGAAAAAAATGCTGTTGTCTTGAGCGATGATAGAGTTATATTGAGAAAGATAGAAAATAGATTTTTTATTTATGGAACTCCCTGGCATGGCGAATTGGAAGAAGTTTCAAATCAAGGCGTACCTTTGGATAAGATATTTCTCTTAAATCACGGAAAAAAGAATTTAATAGTGCAATTAAAAGGCAGCCAGGCAATAGGGCAATTTTTGAGATTCGCCATACTCCCTTTCTGGAATCATGAGGGGATGAGTTTTATTCTAAGATTCTCTGAGCGACTGATTAAAGATATCCCATGTCATAAACTCTATTTTATTCCAGATAAAGAAATCATAAACCGGATCTTATGAAGACTATTAAACTGAAAGGAACAAGATTTACTGACTTAAGCCAAGAAATTTTGAGCAGAGGGAGTCTGCTTCGTTTTTGGGCTCTAGGCAGCAGTATGGAGCCTTTTCTATTTAGTAGCGATATTTTAACTGTAAAGCCTGCAAGCAGTTCCGAACTCAAGAGAGGTGACATAATCTTATTTGAAGATTCCACAGGGAACCCCATTCTTCATCGCATCCAGAAAAAAAGTAAAAAAATTTTAGTTAGAGGAGATAATCTGCTCTCAGCATCTGAAGAAGTCCCAACGGCTAAAATTTTAGGTAAGGTTATAAATATTGAAAGAAATGGTAAAAAAATTGATATATCACCATTTTCCTATTGGAGATATTATCCTAAACTCTGCCTCTATCAGCTTGCTAGGCTTTTCAACTCTGATTTCTTAATCAGTGTTCCTGGTGATTCGATAAAAAGCGTAGCCGAAAAATTCAACCAAGAAGAAGAGGTAAATTTACATTCGGACGATGTTGCTGATGGATTTGAAGATTGGGAAAGGGATTTTGTCGAAGAATTTATGACAAAAAAAGGAAAGGTCTTAGATATCGGTTGTGGTGCTGGTCGAGAGGCCATTGCTCTGGCCAAACTCGGATTTGATGTTGTCGGGATAGACATCGCATCAAAAATGGTTGAAAAGGCCAAAGAGAATGCCCGAAAAGAGAATCTTTCTATTAAATTCGAGGTAAAGAGGGTTATAGAATTAGATTATCCCGATAGGACTTTCGATTATATCCTCTTCAGCCGAGCAATCTACTCTTTCATTCCCACTCGTAAGCTGCGAGTAAAAGTCCTGAAAAGCATTAAAAGGATACTCAAGAAAGGAGGATTGGCTGTATTCTCAGCTTATATTGTCACTTCTTTTCCAACATTAAAGCATTATTCGAGTTTTATATTCAGAAAAGTATTTGCCCTTCTTTTAGGGAAAGGTTTTTCGTCTGAATTTGGAGATATTCGAACAAAAAAAGTATCTGAAGTTGACTCCGCTGGAAGATGCTTCTGTCATTTTTTTTCAAATCCTGAAGAAATCAAGGATGAGATCAAAGAAAGCGGCTTAAGCTTGGTTCGTCAGAAGGATGGATTTTGGATAGTAACACCTTAACCACAAACATATCATAATGGAGTAGTGGGTTTTTTAAATCTCTTTTACCTTACAGATTTTGGAACTAAAAATACTTAGGTGTTGTCACAAAATAAAAGTTGCAATTAATGGTGCCGAAGTGGTTTCAATGCTTCTAACCCGGTCTTTTCCTCCTCTATGGGATCAGAAGGGAATGGATTATACTTTGAGCCTGCTTGATCGTATGGCA
>JAZDLB010000247.1:0-3681 GCA_043802565.1 Candidatus Zixiibacteriota bacterium
TTTTCCTTTGTATTATATCAAGGAGGAGCAGTCAATTCCGCTATTACACAAGATATTAGAAGAGTTCGGGTTTTCACCCACTGAGGTTGGAGAAGAGCTTACCAGTCTTCCTGCAGATTTTTCTTTAGAGCTGAACTATCCCAATCCTTTTAATCCCAGCACTACCATACCCTTCAGTTTAAAGGTTCAAGGTTCAAAGTTCAATGGACCCATCCACACTACCCTGAAGATATATAATATTCTTGGGCAGTTGGTGAAAACACTGGTGGACGAAGAAAAAACACCCGGGAGGTATACTATTATCTGGGATGGTAAGGATAACTCCGGTAAAGAAGTAGCAAGCGGGATATATTTCTATCAGTTGAGAACTAAAGATTATAATACTACCAGAAAGATGGTTTTATTGCGATAGATTCTCTTCCAAACCTCTCCCTAAAAAGGAGAGGAGTAAAATTTAGTTTTTCGATTTATCAAACTCGGATTAAATATTTTATTTGAATTTTGGAAAGTTTTAGCGTATAATAATGGATGGAAAAATATTAACTCTGGCTTAATTATCCTAAGAGTCGAATTGAATAAATGTTAAGGAGGAAAAAATGCTTGGAGGAATCGGAGCTCAGGAACTTTTATTAATTCTTTTGGTCCTTTTGCTTCTATTCGGGGCGAAAAAGATACCGGAGATCGCCAAGGGTCTGGGGAAAAGCGTAAGCGAATTCAAAAAGGGTATGCGAGACCTTGAGAATGAGGTTAAAAAGGAAGAAGAAAATCCTGAGGATAAGAAGAAGTTAGCCGGGTAAAGAACTTAATATTATCCTTGATTTTTGTAGCAGATATCTTTTTTCAATTTCGTAGCGTCCGGGTTTATCACCGGACGTTTTTTCTATAAAAGATCAAAGTCCAGGCATAAAGTCCTACGCTATAGTTTTATTATAACCTCTACCTAACCTTCTCCTTTTCTATGGTGGTTATGAGCCAACTCCCACAGAGGGCGCCAGACGGTGTCTTTTTTTCTCGGAAAAAAGAAGAGGGGAAAAAGGCTGGGGGAGGGGTAATTCATGAATTGCCCCTACTCATTAAATGAAAAAAATTGACAAAGCCTCTTTTTTATGATATAATCCAAAAAATTAAACTTCTCACTTATGTTAAAATTGGAACTTAAAAAGGTTACCAGAAAAAGGGTAGTAAAAAGTGACAATACACTCAAAGTTATGGAAGTATTAAAAGGGATAGACCTGTCTATTGAACCAGAGGAGATCTGTACTATTCTGGGACCTTCAGGGAGCGGGAAAAGCACCCTGCTCCGCCTTATAAATCGGCTGGAGGAGGCTTCATCTGGCTCTATTCTTTTAGACGGCATAGATATAAAAGAGCTTGAGGTTCTTAATTTACGTCAAAGGGTTAGTTTGGTGTTTCAAGTGCCGGTTATGTTTGAAGGGGATGTTAAAGATAATCTTTTATTCGGACTGAAGATTAAATATGAAAGTAAAACTGTGGAGTTAGAGAAATGCCTTGAATTAGTTGGCCTGGAGTCAAATTTTCTAAAAAGAGACTCAGCCGAGTTGTCCATCGGGGAAAGACAGAGAGTCTCCTTAGCTCGAACTTTGATCCACAACCCCAAAGTCTTACTTTTAGATGAGCCAACCTCAGCCTTAGATCCGACTGCTACTCTTCAGGTTGAAAAACTGATTAAAGATCTAAACCAGAAATTTAAACTGACTGTAATCTTTGTCACTCACAATTTAAGCCAAGCACAAAGATTAGGGCATAAATGTATCGTTTTGATAGATGGAGAGAAAATCGAGGAAGGAGAATCTGAATTGATTTTAAATAATCCAGCAAATTTGCTCACCCGGAAATTTATAAAAGGGGAACTTGTAAAGGAGGAAAATTGATAGGGAATATCGGCGAACTTTTTTTAGCCTTAATCCTGGTAGGTGTCTCCATAGGAATATCTTATTATAAAAAAATCAATTTAGAGAAAGATCTCCTTATCGGCACCATTCGCTCTTTTGTCCAGCTTATAGCTATCGGATATGCCTTAGAGCTGGTCTTTAATTTGAATAAGCTCTGGTTGATCTTATTGGTCATCTTGATTATGGTCATAATAGGAGGACAGACTGCCGGGTCAAGATCCAAAGGAAGCTTGAAAGGGTTTGGCATCTCTACTTTTTCTATCGGAATCGGAACCTTCTTCACCTTAGGATTATTGCTACTCTTAGGTATTATTAAGGCTGATCCCAAATATGTGATCCCGTTGGCTGGAATGACGATCGGAAATTCAATGAATGCCTCAGCCTTAGCTTTAGAAAGGATGCACTCGGAGATGAAAAATAAAAAAGATCAAATAGAACAAGCCCTGGCTTTGGGGGTAACCTCCACTCAGGCAGTAGAGGGTTCGTTTAAAGCCACAGTCAAGGCGGCGATGATACCAACTTTGAACTTAATGAAGGTGGTAGGCTTGGTTCAACTACCGGGAGCGATGACCGGGATGATCTTAGCAGGTGCCAGCCCGCTTGAAGCGGTAAAGCTTCAGATAATAGTGGTCTATATGCTTATCTGTGCAGTAAGCATAGCCGCAGTAATTACTACCAGATTATCTCAGAGCACCTATTTTACCAAATATCATCAATTGATTGTTTCATAGGATAAGAATGTTGAATAAATCAAACAACATAAAAATCTTATCAAATCTATTAGAGAAAGAATATGGCAAAAAATATTTGAAACCCTCATTTGACCCTTTGTCAGAACTGATTTCAACCATACTTTCTCAAAATACTTCGGATCATAATAGCCACCGAGCTTTTAGAAATTTAAAGAGTAGTTTTAAAAGCTGGGAAGAATTAAGAAAAGCACCTCTAAATAAAGTTATCCGGAGTATAAAGATCGGAGGGCTGGAGAAAATTAAAGCTATAAGGATAAAAAAGATACTGGATCAAATTTATAAAGAAAGGGGAAATTTGAGTCTTTCTTTTCTGAAGAAATGGGATACTGAGAAAATAAGGGGATATCTAAGCCAGTTTGTAGGAGTCGGAGACAAGACTATCGCCTGTGTATTACTCTTCTCCTTAGGTCGGCCAGTTTTACCAGTTGATACTCACATCTTGAAAGTGAGCAAAAGGATTGGACTTCTTCCTCTTAAAGCTGATTCTAAAAAAGCACATCAAATCTTACAGAAATTAATACCCTCAAAGCTGATTTATTCTTTTCACTTGAATCTGATAGAGCATGGGAGAAAAATATGTAGCGCCAGAATTCCTCATTGCGGGGAATGTGTTCTTTTAAAGATATGTGAATTTAAAGACAAACATAAATATATCTAAAAAAGGAGTTAAGATGCTAAAAGTAAACCTTTTAAAAGAAGGTAAAAAGGTGAAGGACCCTTTTAAGCCAGTGCCAATAAGCCGGGTGGGAGATGCCAATATTCTGATCTCAGTAATCAAAGGTGAGTATAAAAAGCACAACCATCCCTATGACGAGTTCTTTTATGTCTTAGATGGTAAAATAGAACTGGAATTGGATAAGGAAAAACTGGTTTTAAAGAAAGGTGAGGGTTTTTTAGTTAAAAAAGGACAATGGCATAAGTCCAGGTCCAGAGGGAGATCGATAGTGATGCTCTTCGAGAGAAGCGGGATGGAAAGCCAGTTTGTGGATTGAAGATATGCCGGTAGATTTCAGAAA
>JAZDLB010000248.1:0-2082 GCA_043802565.1 Candidatus Zixiibacteriota bacterium
GCATGTGTTATCCGAAGCTTCTGATATACATATGCATTGTGATGAAGCGGCCCTATTTGATTATGCTTACCCTAACGCATGGCATGCCAGGGTTGAAGCTGAGGGTATATTTGAAGGATGGTGTAGTTATAAAAGAAATGCGGGTATTGTTACAGTTAAGAACAAGTCTTTACATGGAGAAGATGGTTGGGTGATTATCGACGGTCCAGAGACTCCTGAGACTTATTTCGCTTCTCCTTATTCTTCTGTTTGGAGAGATGGTGAGACTTGGCGAATTGTCTTTTTACCTTATCAATATATTGGTGGAGTTATAGATACCTTTCACCATTGTCGAGAATTAGAGACTGGAATTTACTCGACTAATTCAACCCTATTCTATACAGTTCCACAATGTAGCACCCATACTATAATTGGCTATTACAGAGGTGGTCCTTATTATGCTAATCTTTCCTTACCCGTTGGTGGGGAGGAATGGCTTGTGGGGAATTCTGAGTTTATTTACTGGCCTTTTACCTGCTTAGGGGTTGATTACACCACTTTGGTTGATGTCTTTCTGGACAGGAATGGGGGGAATGGAGGCTTTCCTGAGACCCTTTTCACTGGAATACCAAGAAAGGAATATGCTGGAGCATCCTGGGAAGTAACTGGTCCAGCTTCAAAAAAGTGTAGAATAAAAATAGTTGCACATGACTGTGTAGATAATACAGCAACGGATGTAAATACCTATGATTTTACCATCAGATTTCCGAATATCGCAGGAGATGCCAATAGCGACGGGGTTGTTTCGGTTGCAGATGTGGTTTATCTGATAAATTATCTTTTTAAAGGAGGTCCTGCGCCTGAACCTTCCTGGAAAGGAGATGCTAACGGCGATTGCAAGGTTTCTGGTGCTGATGTAGTTTACCTGATAAATTACCTGATGAAAGGAGGTCCGGCTCCAGTCTGTGCTAATTGCTGGCCATGTATGCGGGCTGTAGTTAAAGAAGATGAGAATCCTTTTGTAAAAGACCCATCCTTAGCGAAAAAAATCTATAAGCAATAAATGTTGTCTTATTTTAGAGGTAAAGTGATTAAATTCAAGAAGTTTTAACAAAAACTTAATTAAACCAACTTTCCATATCTTGTGTATAAAATTAAGTATTTTACTACATATAGATATAAAGTGTGTTAATTTAAAGATTTAACAAAAAGTTTTAAGATTTTGCTTGACAATATATTAGGATAGGCTAAATTACAGATGAGACGAGGGGATGTTCTTTGCTGGGTTAATCTCATTATTGATTAACTTACCCCTCAATAGCTGTTTTTTTTGAAAAGAGACTTAAAAGTTTAATTTAGTTAAAGCAGACTGTTTTAATTTTTAAAAGATTCTGAGTGTTTTAATCTGTCTTTTATTGCTCATATTTTGAACAGAACAAGGAGGTGATGTGATGGAGCTGAAAAAACTAATCTTGGAGGTGGAGGAGTTAGAGGAGAAAATCGCTCCTTTATCATCGGCTGGCGGTCAATAGTAACTTGATTTTTCAGTTACTTTCCTGAGACGATAATTAACACCTTCTTAAGTAAGACCACCCGGCTCCTGGGTGGTCTTGTTTTTTTATATTTTTCGTTGGGGGTTAAATTTTCCTCATTTTAGCGGATAAAAGCTTTTTTGGACTACTCCCTTTACTCCTTGAAGGGCGAAATCTTTTGATTCTGAGCTGATTTCGTGCAGGATCACTGATATTTATCAAGAATGATTTTCTAATGAAAAGGGAAAATTTGTTCTACAATTAGTGAAAAATAAACTCGATGGATTAATTTTTAGATTTTGGGGAGGTTTAAAGATTACATTACAGAATGAGTCAAACGAAAAAAAGACCCACATAGGGGATAGTCCCCCTCATGCAAACTGGGTCTTTCGGGTAGTAAGTTCTTTGAGATTTTTTAAAAAAGCAAAATCTTTTACTCCTCTTCTTTTTCTAAAAGGAGATTTCTCATTAGCTCATCGATCCTTTCGATCCTGAAAGGCTTGGCTAAATATCCATCTGCTCCCTCTATCAGGGCTTTGTCCTCCGGGTAGGCGCTGGAGTATGCGGTTAT
>JAZDLB010000249.1:0-2682 GCA_043802565.1 Candidatus Zixiibacteriota bacterium
GGATATGGCTTTTAAAATCGCTGGATCGATGGGGTTTAAAAAGGCGGCTGCAGAGGCAAAGCCGGTGTTGCTTGAGCCGGTATATAATGTTGAGGTAACAGTGCCGGAGGAGTTTATGGGTGATGTGATGGGGGATCTATCGTCCCGCCGAGGTAAGATCCTGGGAGTGGAGAGCGGTGGTAATTTTCAGAAGATAAAAGCTTTAGTTCCCCTGGCGGAATTATATAAATATTCGACTTCTCTACGCTCCTTAACTCAAGGCAGAGGGATTCACACCCGCTCTTTCTCCCATTATGAAGAAGTTCCACGGGAGATTGCCGATAAAATAATCAAAGAGTCTCAGGAGGCGAAAGCGAAGGAGCAAAAATAATTTTTTGTAGCGGAGGTCTTTAGACCTCCAGAAAAAATATGGAAGGCTGAAACCTACCGTTACATATATTATTGCAGTTGTGGCAGGAGTTCTTCACCTGATGGGACAGAAAACAAATTTACACAATTTTCTTGACAATCCCACTCTAAAATAAAACTTGACAAGAGCATTTGAAAAAGTTAAATATAACCAAGACGCAAAAACTATTAAGGGAAAGGAGGTACCGATCAAAAAACAACTATTAGTTTGTTAACTCTTAACCATTAACCTTATTTAGAGGGGAGTAAAATGAAAAGACTAGTATTTTTACTGTTAGTTTTCTTGTTAGTTTTCTTAGTCGGTAATGTCAATTCGGCTGACCTAAAAGGTAAGTTCGGTATCACCGGTAAAGGTGGTGTAGTAATGCCATTTGGTGACTTTGGAGGTGACTTTGACGAGCCTAATAAACTTGGAGCTAAAACCGGTTTCGGCTTTGGTGTAACTGGAGAGTATTTTTTGAGTGATAATATCTCACTTGGAGCTGGTTTTCTTTATGACATACATGGTGTGGATGTTGGGGTATCTGGAGTGGATATAAACTGGAAGATCAGCAATTATGAAGCTTTCTTCAAGTATCTTTTCACAACTAGCTCAAAGGCGCTGCCTTATCTAAAATTTGATATTGGATTCTATCAGCCCAAGTTATCTATATCAGGAGATGGATCTGAAATTAGCGGAACTTTCAGCACTAAATTAGGTATAGCCGGGGGAGCAGGTTTAGCCTATCAGGTTAGTCCAAGTGTCTTGTTGAGTGGTGAACTGATGTTCCATAATGCATTCACTTCTGATGCCGAGTATCAGGATGTAAAACTGGATGCCGATATTCAATATATGAGCATTTTCGCAGGCGTAACCTTTCTTGTAGGTGGAACTAAGTAATAACGTTTAGCAAGGAAGCCCCGAAGAAATTCGGGGCTTCCTTACTAACATTTAAACCATCAGGAAAAGCTCCTGATGGAACAGAAAAAGTGTAGGGTCAATTCATAGATTGCCCCTACCAGAGGAGTAGGTCGGGTTGCGAACATTAAGTGAGCTACCCGACAAGAAAAGATTTTAAATATGTCGGGCAGTCCCGCAAAAAGCGGGACAGCCCGACATATTTTTTTATTTGGGGTCAATTCAAATTTCTATTGCCTTTTTTGATAGATTCTATAGATTGTAAAGATGGATAGAATTTTTTAAATTCGAGAAACAGATCCTCAGGACCTGAAAAGTCCAAGAATGGATCTAAGGGAGGATTAGAAATATGTCTGGTCATTCGAAATGGGCAACCATAAAAAGGAAGAAAGAGAAAACCGATGCGGAAAGAGGTAAAGTCTTCACCAAGCTCATTAAAGAGCTAACTGTTGCAGCCCGGCACGGCGGAGGTGATCCAAATGGGAATCCCCGCTTGAGAACTGCAATTCTCGCAGCTAAAGCGGCTAATATGCCAGCTACTAATATTGATAGGGCGATAAAGAAAGGGACAGGAGAGCTTCCGGGAGTTACCTATGAAGAGGTAAACTATGAAGGGTATGGACCGGGTGGAGTGGCGGTTTTGGTCGAGATTACCACGGATAATAAAAATCGAACTGTCTCTGAGATCAGGCACATTTTTACCCGGAATAATGGGAATTTGGGTGAAGCTGGATGTGTAGGCTGGATGTTTGAAAAAAGAGGTTTGATCAATGTGGAGAAAGGGAAGGCAGATGAGGATAAACTGATGGAAATTGTGTTAGAGGCTGGGGCTATTGATATGAGAGTGGAGCAGGGATATTATGAGATAGTCACTCCTTTTAATATGTTTGAGGAAGTCAGAAAGGCTTTAGACCAGAATAAAATCGCCTATTCCAGTGCAGAATTAACCATGCTTCCGCAGACCTTCGTGAAGTTAGAAGGGAAAGAAGCTGAGCAGATGCTTAAATTGATGGAAGGGTTAGAAGACCATGAGGATGTGCAGAAGGTCTATGCTAACTTCGATATTGCTGAAGAGATAATGGAGAGGATGAACGTCTAATTTTTTATCTCCGCTCCTGAGAGATGTTATCATCTCTCAGGGAAAGCAAAAGTAACGGGGACAGTTCGATTTCTCTCACTGTCCCTGAACAAAGTTGAAGGGATGATAACATCCCCTATGAGCTGAAAGCTATCCGCTTAGGCGGATACACTCCAGTCTGAATGATTTTCTGCAGGAGACAGGTCCTTGAGTAAAAATGACTTGGTGATTTTGGGGATTGATCCGGGGAGCACGGTAACCGGATATGGGATCATAAAAGATAATCATAACAGAGCAG
>JAZDLB010000250.1:0-3748 GCA_043802565.1 Candidatus Zixiibacteriota bacterium
AGAAAATTTTAAAACCTTAGCTAATTTAAGCGGCAAGGGGATTAAAGCTCTTTATCGAAGCTTAAACACAGTTCATAATGACCTGTCCGATTTATCCAATCTTTCTCCCTCGAAAATTTCTACTTCCCTGGAGAAGATAATCCAGGGGTTGGATGATCTGGATAAAAAGATTTTAGCTTTAGAGGATTCTTTAGAAGAGGGGTTGAATAAAACCAGCCAGGAGTATCAGAAGTTTAAAAAAGAATCTGAAGATAAGGAAGACGAGAGGAGGATTTATCGACTCCTGTATGAGCTCTCTACCATAATATATGCAGAAAGAGATATCAATCTTCTTTTAGAAGCGGTGCTGGATTCGGTCATCGGGATATTTTCAGTTGATAAAGGGTTCCTGGAGATTTACGATGAGAATAAGAATATGAAGTTAAGGCTGGCTAAGGATAAACAGAAAAAGGTGCCGGAAGAAAGTGAAGAAAAGATTAAGTCTGATTTGATAGACCTTGTTCTTTCCACCGGGAACAACGTTTTGATCCAGCAGTTCATCTATAAGGAAATCGAAGAGAAAGAGGATTGGGAGAAAGGAACAAAATCACTTCTCTGCGTTCCACTTAAATCCAGGGAAAATGTCTTAGGGGTGATCTATTTAGAGGATAGCGGAGAAGGGGAACCTTTCGTTTCCGGGGATATTGAGCTTTTGAGTTCTTTAGCGGAGAGGACCTCAGTAGCTTTAGAGAACAATCTTCTTTTTATGGAGCTGAAGGAATCTGAGGAGAAATTATTAGCAGATTTAAGGGGAAAGTTCAAATTCGATGAGATTCTGGGAAACAGTCCTCAGATGGTGGAGGTTCTGAAAACTGTGGCAGATATTGCAGATACTGAGGCTACGGTGTTAATTGAAGGTGAAAGTGGAACGGGCAAAGAACTTTTAGCGCGAGCTATTCATTTCAATTCCAGCCGTTCACGTAAAAGTTTTGTGCCGATTAACTGTGCGGCAATTCCGGAGACCCTTTTAGAATCAGAGCTTTTTGGTTATGAGAAAGGTGCTTTTACCGGTGCTACCCAGAGAAAGTTAGGGAAATTCGAGGCGGCTAATGGAGGTACTATTTTCTTAGATGAGATCGGAGAGATGAGCCCCCTTCTTCAGGTGAAGATTTTACGCTTCCTCCAGTCGCACGAGTTCGAGCCTTTAGGTTCCAATAAAGTCAAAAGGTCAGATGTGAGGATAATTTCAGCTACCAATAAAGATTTATTCACTCTGGTCAAAGAAAACAGGTTCAGAGAGGACCTTTATTATCGGATTAATGTTATTAACCTCAAGCTTCCTACTTTGAGAGAGAGGAAATTAGATATAGCACCCTTAGCTGAAAGCTTCACACGGAAATTTACAAAAAAATCTGACAAAGAGATCAAGGGGATAGAACCTGAGGTTTTAAATATTCTTTCAAGATATAGATTTCCAGGAAATATTCGAGAGTTGGAAAATATTATCGAACGAGCAGTGATCTTAGCCAAGGGTGAATGGATAACCAAAGATGATTTGCCAAAGAACATCTTCAATGGTTCAGGGATCGATAGCGGGATTAAAATTGCCCAGAGTTATCCGGAGCTGAAATCTTTGAGAAGGAAAGTGGTGGAAGAGGTAGAAAAAAAATTCTTAGAAGATTTACTCCAGAGAAATCAGAATAATATCTCACAAGCAGCAAAAGAAGCTGGTATGCATAGGGTGGAACTGCAAAGGCTTTTAAAAAAATATAAATGATATTTTGCTCCTGCTGGATGTTATCATCCAGCAGAATAGTAGGCGGATGATAACATCCGCCTATGAGCAGGGTCTTTGGCGTATAAAGTACAGAGAATTCTTATTAGCTCCATCAAAAACAGAGCACTCCAAATCCCTTTAAGTTTTATATTTATAAACCTAAAGGTTTATACTCCGAATTTCCCTCAAAATAGATTAGTTATTTTTTTCGCAACATTTCAGTTTATTTGCAACTTTTATGTCGCACCTTATAGCATAGCATTAATATAGCCCTTTTATACTCAAGATATTAGAGAGATGAAACAAACTTGTTGCAGGCAAAAGGGTAACTAAATATAATGGGATTTGTAACAGATTGATTTGCAATAACTTAGCCATTGATAAAATACTGGCACAATAATTGCATCTCTTTAACCATTAAAGTATTATAGTGAATGAATAGCTTTACAGCAAAAGAGAAGGAGATGTCTTTAAAAGAACTGCAAGAACAGATATTAGAAGCCGCCTTAGAGGTGCATAAAAATATGGGTTTGGGGTTTCAGGAATCAGCCTATAGCCAGGCTTTGGCTTATGAGTTCGATTTAAGAAAGATAGAATATGAAAGGAAGAAAAATATAAAACTTTCCTACAAGGGAAGTGTAGCTGGTGAATACGATTTAGAATTTGTGGTGAAGAACAGCATCATTGTAATGATTAAAGCCGGAGAGCCGATGAATGAATCGGATGTGACCAAGATGAAAAGTTTTCTAAAAGCTACCAAGCTTCCCTTGGGGATGTTGATAAATTTTAGTAAGGAGAGCTTGGAAGTAAAAAATATAAACAGGTAGCCGCAAGCTTTAGCTTGCGAGTAAATAGCATTTAAGCGCAGACATAAAGTCTGCGGCTACCAAGGATTCAAAAATAGGTAGTTGGCAGGAATTCTGAATTAAGCCAACTTTTTCGCCCTATACCTGGTCCTGAAAACGGATCTGTAGGAAAGGAGGTGAAACCCAAGATGCCGATGAAGAAAAAGCCAGCCAAGAAGGCTAAAAAAGGAAAAAAGAAATAAAAGCCTTTAGGTTTTTTGCGCCCAAAGAGAGCTCCCGATAAGGAGCTCTCTTTTTTTGTTGACATAAAGAAAATTTGTTTTATCCTATGGATTGGATTAGTTATGACCAGGAAAAGAAGAAAAAAACTCTGGCTCCCTCTTTTGGTAATTTTAATCTTTGCTCTTTTTCTGCTCTACGAGCAAAGCAAAAGGATTAAACTTACCCTGCTCTACTGGAATGATTTTCATGCTACCATCCAGCCTTATCCATCAACTGAAAAAGAAAATTCAGCTCTGGTCTCAGGAAGTCCCTATTTCGCTTATTACTTAGACTCATTAAAAGCTCTGAATCCAAATACCATTGTAATATGTGCCGGGGATGAGTTCACCGGGGATCCACTTTCCACTTTGACCCAGGGAAAGGCTCAAATCGAGCTTTTGAATCTCTTGGGACCGGATATATTTGAATTGGGAAACCATGAGTTTGACTATGGACTGGAAAATTTGAAAAAAGCTTTAAAGCTGGCGAAATTTCCGGTTGTCTGCGCAAATTTAATTGATAAAGAAAAAAAAGAAACTTTAGTTCCGCCATATCTAATCCTGAATAGTGGAAAGTTAAGGATTGCCTTTATCGGTTTGATCACAGAGGGGTTAGAAAAGATGCTCAAGCAGAGTGAAGAGCTTGAAGTTCTAAATGCGGAGAGCACCTTAACTTTTTATATGAAGGGATTAGAAGAGAAAAGCGATTTTCAGGTTCTGGTCAGCCATATGGGGGTTCAGAAAGATAAAAGTATAGCCAGAAAAATTGAAGGGTTGGAATTGATAATTAGCGGGCATAGCCATACTACCATTTTCAAACCATATAAGATAAATAATACAATCATCTGTCAGGCTGGCTCAAGAGGAAAATATATCGGGAAACTGGAGTTATTTTTAGATTCCGAGGGGAAGGTTTTGAGTTATCA